>NZ_JBHYNC010000002.1:0-273009 GCF_042743165.1 Gordonia sp. NPDC058843 | reverse complement strand
ACCCCCCCCCTCTCTCTGCCCCCCGCGGTGCGCGGCGCCTCCGCCACGCCCCACGAAGGGCTCCGCGAGGTACCTCACCAAGCCCTTCGTGGCTCGCTTCGCTCGCACCTCAGGGAGCAGGGGTGTGCTCGCCTCCGGGAGCAGTGGGATTCGCTCACCTCAGAGAGAAGGGGGTGTGCTCGCCTCCGGAGCAGTGGGATTCGCTCGCACCTCCGCGAGCAGGGGTGTGCTCGCCTCCGGGAACAGTGGGATTCGCTCGCCCACAAGGCATCACACCCCGCGCCGCGAGACCATCGATCCCGTCAGAACAGGTCGACGAGCGGCGCCGGACGACCGAACAGGAAGCCCTGGGCATAGTCGAACCCGAAGTCCTCGAGGATCGGGAGCACCTCTTCGGATTCGATCCCCTCGGCCACCATCTTCACCCCGGTGGCGGCCGCCATCTCCCCGATCGCGCGCACGACGGCGCGGTCCGGGGAGCTGTCGGCCAGCTGCGTGATCAGGGTCCGGTCGACCTTCAGGACGTCCACCGGGAGGTCACGGACGTAGCGGAGCGCCGAGAAGCCGGCCCCGAGGTCGTCGATGCAGATCGTGCAGCCGAGGTCGTGAAAGGCGTCGATCGCCCGCGAGGCGGACGTGTCGACCCGGATCGCCTGATCCTCACGCACCTCGACCCACACTCGCGACGGGTCCACACCGTGTCCGTCGATGAGCCCCTGTACGTAGGAGACGAGTCCCTCATCCCACAGTTGCTGTCCGGACAGGTTGAGCGAGACGAACGTACTCGCTCCGACGTTCCGGCTGATCTCCCCCGACAGATCGCGAATGGCTTCCCCGATGGCATGGCGTCCGATGGGCGCCAGCAGCGAGATGCCCTCGGCCACAGAGAGAAACGCGTCCGGAGCCAGCACCCCGGACTCGGTGTGCCACCGCAGCAGTGACTCGTACCCGACGACCTGCCGGTCGGGCACCGAGACGATCGGCTGGTAGAAGACGGAGAAGTCCCGCTCGACCGACCTGGTGAGCCAGCCGGCGAGGTCGACCTCGGCCCGGATGTGACGCACCATGGAGGGCGAAGCGAATGCAACGGCGGCGCGCCGGTTGAGGGCGATGCACAAGGCCGCGTCGGCGTGGTTGACCAGCTCGTCCTCGGAAGCCGCTCGGAGATGCTCGTCGCCGACGGCGACGCCCATGCAGACATCGAGGAACCAGCTGCGATCCCCGTCGCTCACGGTGTGCGCCCCGAGCTTGGTGCGGGCCGCCTCGATCAGCGCGTTGCGTCCGAGTTCGTCGTCGCCGGGGCCGGTCCACGGGAGGTGGATGAGCCAGTAGAAGTCCGATCGACGGTGGAACCGCGCCCGCGGACTGATGGGCATCAACACTTGCTCGATGAACCGCTCGGCGGCCGAGACCGACGCCTCGTAGCCGTAAGCGACCACGGCTCGGTGGTACGGGTCGACCGACACCGCGATCACCGAGGTTCCGAACGTCAACACGACGTCATTCGCTGAGTCCGATCCCCCCAGGCGGCGCCGGGGCGCCGCAGTTCTCTATCGCGGAGATACTACTAAGCCGGCCCGCTCCCGGGAAGGACGACGAGTCGGCTCGGCGCACGCGCCGGTCCGACCGGTATGACCGTTCTCACAATTGGCGGCCCGGTTGCGGCGCCGAAACCCCGGCGAATTTCTCCCGACCCGGATCGACGAGGGTTGACACATTGCTTTCTTGTCGGATGTTCGAGAAAGTCCGGATGGGCACGAGCATCGATTCGCGACTATTCTCGGCAGCTCTGCTAACGAATTCGAGAGAAACGGCAAAACTGCTGGTAAGGTGCTTTCATTGCCTATGCGTAGGACTCGTAGGATTACGCGGTTTCCGCCAATGCAGTCGCAGTGGCATTAATGCGAATCTCGGCGAACAAGCGGCTGCCCCCACAGCCGCCGACGGAAAGCGGTCGTGGTTGATGGCGTTGATCAGGAGGGTGCTCCGTCGCTACGACGCCCGGTCGATGGCGACACTGATCAGCACCGGTGGAGTCATCCCGCTACCGGTCATCAGCGTGCTCGCTCCCGACACCCTCTATCCGGGCGGAATGCCGATCCTGCTGACCATCTGGTCGTTCATCGCGGTCGTCTTCGCGGTGACGGCGATCCGCGCCCGGTTGACCGACCTCGAATTCGCCTTCCTCGGCGGGCTGGGCATCGTCGGCATCTGCGGCACGTCGATGATCCTCGCCTCGCCGCGGTCCTCGACGCTCGTCCTCGCCATCGTCGCGGTCATCCCGGCGATCGGCGCGATCTCGGCGACCACCCGGCTCATCCTGTCCCACCTGGCGCTGGCAACCGTGTGCGCCGCATTTGTCCTGGCGGTGACCACGCCGTCACTGCCCGCCTACCTGATCAGCTTCGGCGCGATGCTCGGGTTGATCGTGGTGCCGGTCTTCCTCGTCGTCGCGTTGCGTAAGTCGATGGAAGCCGTGCTGGACCAGCAGACCCGCCTCGTCGGCATCGATCCGCTGACCGGCCTGCTCAACCGCCGCGGATTCCTCATTCGCGCCTCGCAACTGCTCTCGGCGGCACGCTCGTCCACCGGGTGGATCGGCATCCTGCTGCTCGACGTCGACCACTTCAAGAAGATCAACGACCAGTACGGTCACCTCGCCGGCGACGGCGTGTTGCTGGCGGCGTCGGCCGCGATCCGTGAGCACGCCCCCGTCGGTTCGGAGGTGTGCCGCTACGGCGGCGAGGAGTTCCTCATGTTCCACGTCGTCCACGACGCGGACGAGCTCTGGCTCAGTGCCGAGCGATTGCGGGCGGCGGTGGCTGCCGCCGCACCGGTGACCATCAGCGTCGGCGGCGTCTGCGCGCCGCTGCGCGTCGCCGGCGACCACCTGACGTCCGGTCCGTTCGAGACCGCATACTCCACCGATGACGTGATCGGCAACCTCCTCGGTCAGGCCGACGCCTGCGTGTACCAGGCCAAGGAGAACGGCCGGGACACCACGGTGATCAAGTCCATCGACGCGGTGATCTGGAACGACGGCGCACCGAGTGCGCATGCCGCCGATGCCGAGCGGACGGTCTCACCGCCGTCGGCGAGCCTGTACGAGGTCTTCTATCGGCGGCCGGCCGACTTCGTCGACATCGACAGCCGAACCAGCGGGCGCTGAGTCGTGTCCGCCTGGAGTGCGTCGGCTTCCCGCCGCATCCGACGCCACGTCTCCGGGCTGGTGAGACCGCTCAACCGAGCGCGATCCCACCACATGAGCCGGGTGCGGTAACGGTCGTCCGGGAACGGGGTCGCCGGCACGGACTCGTCGACGCGTCCGCCGCCGGACTGCCAGCGCCGCAGGACGTGGTCGGCCGCAGTGGCCATCATGGCGTCGACCCCGGACAGTTCCATGATGACCAGCCCGAGCCTCGACAACTGACCGGCGACCGACCCCGCGATCGGCGAACGCTCGTCCACCCAGGCCGTCTTGACCTCGACGATGCCGCCGTGCAGTCGTTCTTCGATAGCGTTGACGAGCTGCACCTGACCGGGCTGGCCTGCCCATTCGACCAGCGCATGCGACTGGGCGGCCGCGTCGAACCGGGGCTGGACCCGCAGTCCGCCGACGACCTTGCCGTCGGTGTCGAGCACTGCGAAGAACATCGCCGTGCCCTCACCGCCGGCGACCTCGTCGTACTCGAGTGCCGCGGCGCACCCGTGGCGGTGGTAGGAGGAGTCCGCGCCGGTGAGGTACTCGCGCCAGAGGTCGGGTTCGGATCGCGGGCTCGCCACGATCACCGAGTACTCGGTACCGGTTTCGGGCGCGACCGATCGCAGCATGCCGGTGCGAACCAGATCATTGGTGGCTGTCATCTTATTCATCGCAGTATTGCCTTCCAGGAATTAGGAAATTTAGAGACGAGATCTCCCCCGACCCCGCGTGTAATGCTGCCACAGGGCTGCATTTATGCGCTCCCACAAGCACACTTCTTTTAACCGAACCGCCTCATTGACGGTTGGCGTCGCGCAATCCCGTGCGACACCATGGGCGTATGCACACGCCGCCGGTTGCCGCCGCCACCCTCTACTCTTCGGACGAACTACCCGCCGAGCTGACTGCGGAACCCTCCGTGATTGTGTCCGACATCACGGACGGCACCACCCGCGCACTCGACGAACTCAAGCCGCCCGCGGAGCAGTCACTGCGGGACGAGACCCCTCGCTACGCGCACTTCCCCTGGCGTAACGCCCTCGTCAAGATCCCCGGTCCGCGGACATTCCGCCGCCTCCGGCTCGACCGCAACCGACACAAGCTGACCGCGGCAGAGCAGGCGGCCGCCGGCGACCTCCGGATCGGTGTCGTCGGTTTGAGTGTGGGACATGCGATATCACTCACCATCGCGCTCGAGGGTCTCGCCGGCGAATTGCGTCTCGCCGATTTCGACGAACTCGAACTGACCAATATGAATCGAATTCCGGCGACGCTCATGGATATTCACGACAACAAGGCCGTGATCGCCGCTCGACGAATTGCCGAGATCGATCCATATCTCACCACCGTCATACACTCGGACGGAATAACAACCGAGAACATCGATGAATTCCTCGACGGTCTCGATCTGGTCGTCGAAGAATGCGATTCCTTCGATGTGAAGGTGCTTGTTCGCCAGAAGTGTCGATCGCGTGGAATTCCAGTCTTGATGGAAACCAGCGACGGCGGAACCCTGGATGTCGAGCGATTCGACCTCGAACCGGATCGGCCGCTTTTCCACGGTCTGGCGGGCGATCTGCGGGTCGAAGATCTCGTCGGACTCGACCGTGCGGCATTGACCCCGCTGGCCGTCCGGGTCCTCGAACCGACGAAGGTGACCGCACCGATGGCGGCCTCGGCCATCGAACTCGGGCACACGGTCACCGCCTGGCCGCAGCTCGGCGGCGATGTCCTGCTCGGCGGGGCAACCGTGGCCGCGGCGGTCCGACGACTGGTGCAGGGCAAGTCCCTGTCCTCGGGACGCGTCCGTTTCGATCGTGACGCGTGGCTGGACGGTCTCGAGGATCCGATCGCAACGGCCGCTTCCGACCCTGCTCCCCAGGCGTCGGCCGCGACCCAACCGCCTTCCACGCAGGTACAACCATCGGTCGGGGAGATGTCCGACCTCGAGCTCGTCGTGCACGCCGCGAGTCGCGCGCCGTCCGCGGGCAACCAGCAGCCCTGGCAGATCACCTCCGACGACGATTCCGTCACCATCACCCTGGATCGCACCCGCACCTCGACCCTCGACGTCGAGCACCGGGCGTCGGCGGTGGCGGTCGGCGCGGCTCTCCACAACGCGCGGGTCGCGGCGAGCGCGCGCGGGGTGTTCGACGACATCGAGATCGTCGACGACTCCGGGACCCTCGCCGGCCGGGCCCGACTGAAGGGCCTGGAGACCGGTTCGCGGTCGGCAGAGGCAGAGGCGGAACTGGATGCGCTGCTCACCCGTGGGACCCGGCGCGGCGTCGGCGACGGGTCAGCGCCGTCGGACACCGACCTGGTTCGCCTGCATGACGCGGGCACGAGCGACCGGACCCGGCTGCTGGCCCTCACCGATCGCCGGGACATCGACCGCTATGCCTCGATCATCTCCCGGTCGGATCGCGCCCGGTTCCTCACCCCCGAGCTGCACCGCGAGATGTTCGAGGAGCTGACCACCGATCCGGCGGCCGTCGAGGGCATCGACGTCGCCTCGCTCGATCTACCGCCGGCGATGTCGGGCATGCTCGACGTGCTGCGCCGGGCCGACGTGATGGCGTTGCTCGACAAATGGGGTGGTGGCGCCGCGTTGGGTGCCGACGCCGGTTCCCGGGTCGCGTCGTCGTCGGCGATCCTGGTGCTGGTGCAGCGCGGGACGGCACCAGTGGACTATCTGCGCGGCGGGATCGTCGCCGAGCAGCTCTGGGTGGCCGCCGAGCGGCTCGGCTTCGCGGTTCATCCGATGACGCCGACGTTCTTGTACGCCGGCGACGACGAGACCGCCCGCGCGCTGTCGAGCAATCACGGCGACGAGCTGGCCGCCTTGCGCCGCGAGATGGTCGAGACGTGGCCTCTCGACGCCGACGAGGCACCGACCATCGTGATGCGGTTGTCGCGCACGGATTCACCCCTGGAGGTGAGCAGGCGCCTGCCTGTCCGGCTGTGAACTGCCGTGGTCAGGCCTGGCCTGCGTCAGGCCTGACCGGGGTTGAGCTTGATGAACAGAGCGTCCATCTCGGCGCACAGGCGATCGCCGTCGTGCAGGGTGCCCTTGATGAAGACCTTGCGGCCCTCGATGCGATCCGCCCAGGCGTGGATGCGCAGTGGTGTGTTCAGCGGCGTGATCGACCGGTACTGCACCGTCAGGTACGCGGTCCGGCTGACGTGCTGGATGGCGACCGCCGACGCGAAGCCGCCCACATCGTCGAAAGCCACCGCGACGTGTCCGCCGTGCGCGGCATTGTTGCCTCCGAGATGGAAATCCCGGAACGTCAGCTCGGCGACGACCCCGTCGTCGTCCACTCCCGTCACCACATACGGCGGCAGCGTGATGTTGCCGCGTGCCGGTAGATCGATGCGGGTGCCGGCCGGCGAGTGCCATTCGTCGATCCGGACTGCGGCGAGCCGTTCGTTGACGGCCGCCAGCTGGTCGATGAGTTCGTCGACCAGCGCCTCGTCGGGGCAGGCGTACCGGGCGTTGTCCATGAGGAGACGGACCTGCTCGCTGAACTCCCCGTAGCGGGGCCCGCCCCGGTCGGTGGTCGCGGCCGTATGCGCCCGGAAACCACCTTCGTGCGGATCCTCTTCGACGGTGTCGACGGCGCGATCGTTCGCTTCACTCACCGATCAACCGTATAAGAGGCAGCGCCGCCGCGGCCTAGCCGGTGTCCTTGTGCCGGCCGCCGGCGCCGCGTCGATGTTCGGCCAGGTCGACGCAGACCCCGCCGCGGGCGAGCCGTCGCGTGGACTCGGGCACGTAATCAGGCACCCCGCGCGGCCCGCGTTCCTTCTCGTCTCGGATCCGGACCGCCCTCCCGACGATCACCGCGACCGCCGCGGACACGACAACCCACACGCCCCCGATGATCAGAATCCACCCCCATACAGCCATACCGACAGCTAAGCATCGGAAACTGAGAGTTCGGTGATGTTCGAGCCGAAGACGGCCGTCATCCAATACTTGCATGCAATTCGCGTCGGACTCGTGTCTACTTCGTGACCTTCTCCGACCCATCCGCGCGGCGTCGGGTGCGGTGATTCCTCGGCCGCGGCGTCGTTAGGCTGGCTCCATGACTGCGACGCCAGACACCCAGGGACCTGCCGACCAGCCGTTCGACCCGGCCTCGTGGGCGGTGGTGCCCGGCTTCGCCGACCTGACCGACATCACTTATCACCGTCATGTCGGCGAGGGACGTGAGCACGGAATCGTGCGCGTCGCGTTCGACAGGCCCGAGGTCCGCAACGCCTTCCGCCCGCACACGGTCGACGAGCTGTATCGAGTCCTCGACCACGCACGACGGTCACCCGACGTCGGCACGATCCTGCTCACCGGCAACGGCCCGAGCCCCAAGGACGGCGGGTGGGCGTTCTGCAGCGGCGGAGATCAGCGCATCCGCGGCCGTTCCGGCTATCAGTACGCCACCTCCCACGACGACGATGTCGCGGCGGCCGGCGCCGACACCGTCGACGCGGCCCGGGTGAAGGCCGAGGGCGGCCGGTTGCACATCCTCGAGGTCCAGCGCCTCATCCGCACGATGCCCAAGGTCGTCATCGCCGTCGTCAACGGCTGGGCGGCCGGCGGCGGACATTCCCTGCACGTCGTATGCGACCTGACGCTCGCGTCGGCCGAACACGCCCGGTTCAAGCAGACCGACGCCGATGTCGGTTCCTTCGACGCCGGCTACGGAAGCGCCTACCTCGCCAAGCAGGTCGGGCAGAAGTTCGCGCGCGAGATCTTCTTCCTCGGAGAGGCCTACGACGCCGAGACCATGCATCGCATGGGCGCGGTCAACCGCGTCGCCCCACACGCCGACCTGGAGACCACGGCCGTCGAATGGGCGCGACGCATCAACAGCAAATCCCCCACTGCCCAACGCATGCTGAAGTTTGCGTTCAACCTCACCGACGACGGCCTCATGGGCCAGCAGGTGTTCGCCGGCGAGGCGACCCGCCTGGCCTACATGACCGACGAGGCCGTCGAGGGCCGCGATGCCTTCCTCGAGAAGCGCGACCCGCGCTGGGACGACTACCCGTACTACTACTGATCGCCTGCGCCTACTGCTCCGGACCGCACGCGGGGACGTCGACCTTCACGGTGGGGTCGTCGACGAGCGGTTGGATCGGGACCTCGGCGGCGCCCTTCGCCGACGTGGGCTCGTCGATCGTGAGGACGATGGTGGCGGTCTGGCCCGGGGCGATGCCGACGCGGGTCGAGTAATACGGGCGGCCGTGCAGCGACTGCTCGACGTAGAAGGCGCCGCCCTCGCCCAGGGTCATCTCCTTCAGGACCGCACCCTTCGTCGCGAGGAACTCGACATTGGCGAGGTTGGTGCCCTTCTTCACCGACAGTTCGGTGCCGAGATTGCCGGCGACGTAGTCCGTGGTGTCGGCGGTGTCGAGCGTGTTGGTGAGTTTCACCGTGATCGTCGATTCCCTTGTGTCACCGTCACATCCGCCTGAGGTGTAGCTGATCTCGCGGCGGAGGTAGTAGTCCAGCTTCGTCCCCGACGCGTTGCCGACGGCCACCTGCAAATACGGCGAGGAGGTGTCGGAGATCTGGTGCCCCAGCTTGGTCGACTCCAGGATCTGCTGAGTGTCGGCATCGTTGCTGTAGATCATGATCCGCCGCTCGTGCACGCCGCGGCCGAGCGCTTCGAGTAGCTGCCGAGTGCTCCCGCCGGAAGTGATCAGTTTGTTCACAACGGCTTGAGAGATGGACTGCAGGTAGTCTTTTCGCGCGGCGTTGTCGGCGGCGAACCGCTGGTAGGCCGTCGACAGGGTGATCGGGACGACGTTGTCGGCGGTGATCTTCTCGCGCCCCACCGACACCGGCCCGACGACCTCGAGGACGTACTTCAGCGCGATCGGGTCGAGCGCGATCGCGCCGTCGAGCTGCCGGCCGGTCTGGGCGCGCCAGTTCGCGAGCCAGATCTGCGCGGCGTCCGGGAAGTGCGCACTGAGGTTGCCGTTACGGAAGTCGGTGTAGGGACGGTAGTACGAGTAGATCGCGTCGTACTCGGGCCCCAGATCGATCTGCGGGGTCGCCGGGTCGCGGAACTCCGAGTTGGCGCCGAGCTCGGGGATCGTCACCCGGCCCGCGGTCGCGTTCAGAACCGCGAAACCGCCGACGAGACCGCCGGTTCCGCGCGCCTCGGACGGCGTCTGGAACGCCATGAAGTAGTTGCGGGGACCGTCTGCACCCAGCATCGACGGGACGAGTTCGGCGGCGATGCTCGTGGCCTGCACCGTCGAATCGGCGGCGTCGACCTGCTCGGCGAGCTGATCGCGGGCATCGGCCACCACGCCGAGCCAGCTGGGTTCGATCGCCGACACCTGCTCGGACACCTCGGCCGACTTCTCGGCGACCGACTTCAGCGCGGGTTGCGCATCTCGCAGCAATGCGAGGTTCACGGTGTTGCCGGTACGCAACCGATTGGGGTCGAGCACCGTGGCGAGGTCGGCGGCCGGGACCAGCACGTCGGCCGAGAGGGCTGCGACGGCGTCGCTCATCTGCTGCACCGACTTCAGCGGCGACCCGACGACGGGCACCGCCGCCGCCGCCGACCACACGAAGCCCGAGGTCCGGTCCTCGGCGTCCTGCGCGCGCGCCGTCGCCGCCTCGGCCGCCTGCCGGGCCCCGGCCTGATCACCGTCGAGCATCAGCGTCCGGGCGCGACTGGCATCAGCGCGCACCGATTCCAGGTCGTCGCGTACCTGCGAAGCCGAATACGCCAGCCAGAGCGTGGCCGCCGCGGCGAGCACCAGCAACACGGCGACGAGCTGTACGACGCGGTTGCCCGCCAGACGCCGGATCATCGGCCCTCCCCCGCTGCTCCTGGCGCCGGGGACACTCGGCCCGCTTCCGGCGACCCCAGCCACGCGACCACCGCCTCCACCTTGGGCTCGACCTCGGCGAACACGCGATCGAAATCCTCACGCGGCCGGCCCATCGGGTCCACGATGTCGAGCAGTTCGGAGTTGGGGTCGAGCCGCCCGCGCCCGGCGATGATGTCCGGCAGGGGTCCGAGGTCACAGAGCGCGGCGAATTCGGTCAGTGTGAAGACCCGCTTCCAGCGGGCCGGCGCCATCTGCTGCGCCGCAGCACGGTGTTCGCGACTCATGCACAGCACGAGGTCGGATTCGGCGAGCATCGGCGGTCGCAGATAACGAGACTCGAATCCCACTGCGTTGTATCCGTTTTCGGTCAACACGGCCGAGGCGTGCGGATGGATCGGTTGACCGTTGAGCGCTCCGACACCAGCGCTCGTCGACGTCACGGGGACACCCGCACGCTCGGCGAGGCCGGCCAGCACGCGTTCGCCGATCGGCGAACGGCAGATGTTCCCCGTACACACGAACAGGATCGACATCTGCGGCGTCGCCGCCTGGTCGGTTCCGGTCACCATTCCTCCTCGATTCTGCGGGCCACCCGCGCCATCACGTCCGAATTCCCCAGTTGCGCATGTGTAGCGCCGGCGTGCATCACGTCGACGATGTCCCGGCCGTCGGGATCGACCGCGCGCGACCAGGCCTCCGGATTCGGGTTGTCGTGCGCCGCGACGTAGACGACCTTGCCCACCGCGACCGGCTGTAGGTCGTAGGAGCGCGCTGCAGCGGCCAGCTGCCTGGTCCGGTCCTCAAAACGTCGCACCGCCTCGGGATCGTGCTGCTCGGCAACCGCCTGCAACGGGTGATCGGCGACGGCCAGCTCCTCGTCGCCCACGGTCGCGAGCTCGGCCGGCGTTCGGGGGTCGAGAAGCACCAGCAGTGCCACGTCCTCTCCGAGATCGACGAGCATGCGGGCGATCTCATGAGCGATGACACCGCCGACCGACCATCCGACAAGCCGGTAGGGCCCCTGCGGCTGAGATGCCCGGATGGCCTCCACATGCAGCGCCGCGATCCCTTCGAGTGTCGGCGGGAGTTCCCGGCCGGCGAGAACGAGTTCGGGCAGTTGAAGTCCAAACACCGACGCCGACCGCAGTGTGTCCCCCAGCGCCCGGAACGGTTCGGCGATTCCGGCCGCGGTGTGCACACACCAGACCGCAGGACGCCGGGCCGATTCGTCCGGCGACAGTGAGACGACACGTTGCGCCGGAGCGTCGGCCCCCGCAGGATCGTCGAGCAGACGGGCGATCTCGGCCGGCGTGCGATGACCGAAGAGGTCCGACGCGTCGAGGATCCGTCCGGTCCGGCGCGCGAGTTCGTCGCGAAGCTGCAGCAGGGCGAGCGAATGCCCACCGGCGGCGAAGAAGTCGTCGTCCATCCCGACGTGCATCCCGATCCCGTCCTCGACCGCATGATCGCCGGTCGCGGGATGGCCCAGGACGGTTCGGAAGGCATCGAGAACCGCAGCCTCGGTGTCGGTTCCGGGTTCACGCACGGACGACGACCAGGTCGGCTCGGGCAGTCGCCGCGCGTCGATCTTGCCCGCGCCGCTGAGTGGCAGTTCGGCGAGCGCGAGGATACGGCTCGGCACCATGTGCCGCGGCAACGACGACCGGCACGCGGCCTGGAGTTCGGCGGACGGCACCGACGGCGACACGACGTAGGACACCAGGGCGGGGCCGACAGGACCCTGCCGTAGCACCGTCACCGAGCGATCGGCCCCCGCCCGCATGATCACTGCGTCGATCTCGGCGGGTTCCACCCGCTGACCGCGGATCTTGACCTGGCGGTCAGCCCGGCCGACGTAGACCAGTTCGCCGGTGTCGCGATCCCACCGCACGAGGTCTCCGGTGCGATAGCGACGGCCGCCGTCGGCCCCGGCGACGAACGTCGCGGCGGTGAGTACCGGATCGCCGAGATATCCACGGGCGACCCCGGTGCCACCGATGTACAACTCGCCGACGACGCCCGGCGGCACGTGCCGCAGCTGGGCGTCGAGCACCTCGGCGCCGATGCCGGGACGTGGATGCCCCAGCCGGATCGGGTCGCCGCGCCGGTACGCACTGGTGGCCACGGTCACCGTCGTCTCGGTGGGACCGTAGATGTTGAGGACCTGCGCGTACTCCGACCACGTCGAGGCGAGATCGGCCGACAGGGCCTCGCCCCCGATGTACACCAGACGCAGCGCGCCGATCGCCGCCGGACGCAGGGTGCGGACGACCGAGGGCGTCGCCGTGAAGACGCTGACACCCGTCTCGTCGAGGAACCGGGTGAGGTCGTCCCCGCCGGCGATCTCGGCGGGAACCACCACGAGCGTCGCACCTGCGGCGAGCGGCAACAGCATGTCGTGGAACGTCGCATCGAAGCCGGGACTGATGGCCATCGCGATCCGGTCGGTCGGTTCGACATCCCCGAGGGAGGCCACCCGGTGGATCCCGCGATGCGTCACCCCGACGATGTTCGGGGTCCCGGTGGTGCCCGACGTGGTGATGATGTAGGCCAGCGCGTCGCGCGACACCGATGTGACCGGCTCGGTCACAACAGGTTCCGTCGGTTGTGCGGGGATGTCGGCAGGCGTGATCACGCTCGCACCGGCGCCGGCGACCACGTGGTCGATCCGGGCGGCCGGGTAGGTGACGTCGACCGGTACGCACACCCCGCCGATGCGGCTGACCGCCCAGATCGCGACGACCGACTCGATCGATCGCGGTATCACGACGGCCACCGGATCGCCGGCTCCGAGCCCGCGCGCACGGAGGGCCCGCGCGGTCACCGACACCCACGCATCGAGCTCACGGTAGGTGAGCGACCTGCTCTCGTCGGCGATGCCGGGGCGGTCGCCGAATGTCGCGACGGCCTCGGTGAAGAGCTCGGCGAGCAGCGGTTCGGTGTCCGACGTCGTCGACGCCCACGCCCGGTCGGTGACGAAGCGATGTTCGGCGCCGGTGAGCGGTTCGATCGCGGCGAGGCGGCGCGACGGCTCCCCCACCACCGCGGCGACCGCCGCGACCAGGCGCTCGCCGAGGGCGCGAATCGCGCTCTCGTCGAACAGCTCCCGACCGTGGTGCACGCGCAACCGCCAGCCGGCGGCATCGGGCACGGCCTCGACGTGGATGTCGAACTCGCTGCGCGGCAGCGTCCACGTGTGGAGCGGGTCGGCGTCCGCCGAATCGACCGCCGGTGTCGTCGGCTCCGGCGCGGTGGTGGGGTCTGCGAGCGAGAACGCCACCTGCACCAGCGGATGCCGCCCAGGGACCCGCGGCGGATCGACCAGTGCGACGACATCGTCGAAGGCGATGGCAGCGTGATCGAGGGCCGCGAGGTCGTCGTCGCGGACGGTTGCGATCAGCTCGCCGACGGTCATGTCGGGGACGATCCGGGTGCGCAAGACCACGGTGGAGATGAGCATGCCCACCGTGCCCGCGGAACCGGCGTCACGACGCATCGAGGCGGGCGTGGCGAGGGCTATGTCATCCGACCCCGACTGCACCGCGAAGGCCAGCACCACGGCCGCGTGCAGGATGTGGAACTCGCTCGCGCGCGCCCGACGCGCCGCCGACGACACCGCCTGCCCGACAGCGTCGCCCAGGGGATACTCGGTGGTCGAGGTCCGCAGGTCCCGAACTGCGGGCCGGCGCTGCGTGAGGTCGAGCTCGCCGCTGTGACCCTCGAGAGCACGTTTCCAGAAGTCCAGCAATTCAGCCCGCGATCGCTCCTCGTCGACCACCAGCTGCCGGGCGACCGTCGCGAAACCGGCCGGCGCCGGGCCGAGTTCGACACCGGCGATGAGTGTTCCGAGGTCGCGCTGCACGATCGCGGCCGACTCCCCGTCCATCGTGATGTGGTGCGCGATCAGCACGACCGCCGCCGGCGTCAGCCCGTCGTCGCCGGCGACCAGCCACACCCGGACGGGCGGCTCACCGGTGAGATCGAAAGGTGCGCCGAGCATCCCGATTCCGGCGGGGGTGGTGAGCTCGGACGCGCTCACCCGCTGCAGAGGCGGCCGCCAGCCGTCGAGTACCCGCTGCCGGGGTCCATCCGGGGTGGCGAGGTACCGCGTCCGCAGCGCCGGATGGCGGTCGACGAGGGCCCCCACCGCGGTGATCACCGCGGGTTCGTCGGTTCCCGGCGACACGGGCACCACCACGGGAACGGCATAGATCGGTACCGCTCCGAGTATCTGCGCGCCCACCCACATCCGGCGCTGCGTCGGGGCGAGCGGTAGGTCGTCGAGGTCCGCCTCGACCGCGACGGAATCCACCGGTCGCAACGCGACATCGGTGGCTCCGCCGGATTCGGGGTGTGACGCCTCGTCGGGGAGTTCGGACACCGCCTGCGCGAGCGCGACCGGGGTGGGGTTCTCGAAGAGCACACGGGTGGGAACGCGGACGCCCAGTCGGCGCCCGAGCGCGGAGGTCACCCGCGTGGCCGACAGCGAGGTCCCGCCCAGGGTGAAGAAGTCGTCGTCTACCCCGACCGATCCCGGCGTCAGTTCGAGCACCTCCGACATCACGTCGGTGATCGTCGCGACGAGCCGGGCCGGGGATGCTGCGTGCGAGAACGCATCCGACGGCGCGGGCACCGGTTCGGTGAACCCTGGGATTTCCGACGCAGGGGTTTCCGACGCAGGGGTGTCCGACGCGCGTTCGGCCACAGCCAGATCGGCACCCGGGCCGACCACACCGGGGAACGGCTCTTCCGCATCGGCTGCCGCGGCGACCACGAGCCTGCGGAAGTCCTCGAGGAGGGCGTGCGCTACTCCGGCCGGGACGGCGGCGGAGTGCACGACGGTGATGTGCAGTTCGTCGTCCCGTTCGGCGAGAACGACTTCGACGTCGAACTTGGCATCGACCGTGGCCGTGAACTCCGGGATCAGCGTGGCCACCACCGGATCCGGTCCGGGCTCCGACGCCGGGCCACTCGTCGCCGGTCCCGCGAGCACGATCTCGCCCGACGACTGGGGCACGACATCCTGGTTCACCAGCAGCACCGAGATCAGCGGGTCCCCGGCCTCGCGACCGTCGGGACGAACCGTGCGGGCGACGTCCTCGTAGGGGACCTCGCTGTGGGGTTGTGCGGCAAGGGCGGCCTCGCGCGCGCGCTCGACGGCGTCGCGGATCGGCAGTCTCGGGTCCAGATGTGTCCGCAGCGCGACGGTGTTGACGAACATGCCGACGACGGACTCCCACTCCGGCGCGTGCCGGCCGTGCACCGGTACGCCGATGAGCAGGTCCCATTCCCCGGTCCACTGCCCGAGTACCGTCGCGAGCGCGGCGTGGGCCACCTGGAAGACGCTCGCCGACAACGCCTTCGCGGTCTGGTGCAGCGAATCCGTCCCGACGATCGAGGTCGACAGCCGACCGGTGGCGCCGCCTCGGGCCGCGTCGCCATCCGCGTCGGCGCGGCCCGGCAGCCGGAGGGGGCCGGGGGCATCGGCGAGTGTCGCTGCCCAGAACCGCAGTTCCCGTGCATATCTGCTGTGCGGATCGGACGGATCCCCCAGGCGGGCGATCTGCCACTGGGTGAAGTCGGCGTAGGTGAACGCCTCGTCGGCGGGTACCGACAGCCGTTGGCCGTCGTAGGCGTGGAGCAGGTCCGCGAGCAGGACGCGGATCGACCAGCCGTCGATGGCGATGTGATGCAGCACCGCGGCCAGATGTGTCTCCGGGTCCAGCTCGGGGTCACCGGCCGAGTCGAGCTCGAAGACCGCGGCCCGGAACCCGGTCTCGGACTCCAGGTCGAAGGGTCGGCGCAGGAAGTCGTCGATCTGCTGCCGGAGGCCGTCGGAACCCGCCTCGGCGTCGACGAGGCGATGCCGCAGAACCGGACTCCGATGCTCGATCCGGCGCTGCCGTGGTCCCGACGGCGAGTCGGGATAGACGGTCCGGAGGACGGCATGAGCCCCGACCACCTCGTCGACGGCCTTGCGCAGGCGGGCGAGGTCGACCCGCCCGCGTATCCGGAGCACGACGGGAACGTGGTACGCCGTCGACCGCGGATCGAAGTGGTGGTGAATCCACATGCGCCGCTGCGGATAGGCGAGCGGCAGGACCTCGGGCACCGCAAGTCGCGCGGGCGTCGCCTCGCTCCCGGCGGTGTCATTCGGCCCGCTCGCTCCGCTCCCGGCGGTGTCATTCGGCGGCCCGCCGAGCAGCGCGTCGACGCGTCGAGCGACCCCCGCCACGGTACGTGCCTCGAAGATCTCCCGGACCCCGATGTCCGCGCCGGTCGCCGAGGCCAGTCTCGACGTCACCTGCGTGGCCGACAGCGAGGTGCCGCCCTCGGTGAAGAAGTCGGAATCGGCGTACACCGACTCGACCGCACGTCCGAGGACCTCCGCCCACACCGCGGACACCAGTTCCTCGGTGGGCCCCGACGGCGACCGGCCGGCGCGAACCTCCGGACCCGTTGCGGTGCCGGAGAAGTCCGGATCGGGCAACGCGACGACGTCGATCTTCCCGTTCCGCCCGATCGGCAGCGCCGACACCGACACGAATGCGCTCGGGATCATGCTGCGCGGCAACAGGTGTGACAGCTGCCGAGGGAGGTCGGCGACCCGAGCACCGTCCTCGGCGACCACCCACGACACCAGGATCTTCTCGCCTGCCGGAGTGGTCCGCGTCGCGGTCACCGAATTCGCGACACCGGGCAGCCCCGACAACGCCGCGTCGACCTCGCCCGGCTCCAGACGCACGCCGCGGATCTTCACCTGATCGTCGGTACGGCCGTGGATCACGAAGGTGCCGTCGGGACGACGGTGGACGAGGTCGCCGGTCCGGTACATCCGCCCGCCGTCCCCGCGGGGATCGGCGACGAACCCGCGCGCCGTGGCCGCCGGGTCATCGAGATACCCACGCGCCAGGCAGTTCCCGGCGAGGTACAGCTCACCGATGGTGTGATCGGGAACCGGCCGGAGCGCACGATCGAGCACATACATGCCGACACCGAGAAGCGGCCGCCCGATATGTATCGGCCCGCTCGCTCCGCTCCCGGCGCCGGTATGTATCGGCCCGCTCGCTCCGCTCCCGGCGCCGGTATGTATCGGCCCGCTGGCTCCGCTCCCGGCGCCGGTGTGTATCGGCCCGCTCGCTCCGCTCCCATACCGCGCGCTGCTCACCGCCACGGTGGCCTCGGTCGGGCCGTACTCGTTGCTCAGCGTGTGCTCGACCGTCCAGTCGCGGACCAGTCCGGCGCCGAGCGGTTCACCACCCACGGCCACATGCCGCACGCCGGGGAGTTCATCGGGACGCAGGGTCGCGAGCACCGACGGGGTGGACAGGAGGACGCTCACCCGCTCGCCATCCACGAACTCGGCGAGTTCGTCGGCGGCGATGACGTCGGGCGGGCACACGACGATGGTCGCGCCGGCGACCCGAGGCGGCACGATGCCCATCAGGTGTGCGTCGAATCCGGTTGCGTACGTGTGCAACACCTTGTCCGACGCGTCGAGACCGAGCCGGGTCACGGTGTCGCGCGCCCACCCGGACAGGCCCCGATGGGTCACCTGGACCCCCTTGGGCACCCCGGTGGTCCCCGACGTGAAGGTGATGTAGGCGACGTCGTCCACCGACAGCGGCCGTACCCGCTCGGCAGTGCGGAACGGCGCCGGGTCCGATGTCATCGCGCCAGAATCTGCTTGGAGCGCGAACAACTCGTCGAGTGCGACCACCGCGACGCCGTCGGTCACGGAGTCGACGGTCGCCGAGAGGGTGAGGACCGCGCGCGGTCGGCACCGCTCGATGATCATCCGCCGGCGCCCGACCGGGTCCGCGGGATCGACATTGACGAAAGCCGCTCCCGCACGAGCCACTGCGACGGTCGCGATGACACCGAAGGCCGACCGCGGCAGCAGCGCGACCACCGCGTCACCCGGACCGATCCCCGCATCGATGAGCGCGCGTGCCGCGAGAGTCGCGAACCGGTCGAGGTCGGCGCCGGTGAGCTCGGTACCCGGCCCCGGCACGGGATGGCGGCGGTCGATGATCGCGATCGTGTCCTCGTCGCCAGCGAGACCGCCGATCAGCAGCTCGTCGAGGGTCTCGGATCCCCGGATCGCGCTCGGCGCAGCGGTGGTCGTGAGCGGCAGAACCGACGGGTCGAGGGCGAGCAACGCCGCCACCGGACGGAGCGGCTCACGCACCCCGCGTCGAACCGTCTCGACGACGAGGTCGCACAACGCGTCCAGCCGAGCCGCGGTCGCCACCGCACCGGTGCACGCCATGGTCAGATGGAGCGCGCCGTCGAGGCGGTACATCGACACGTCGACACCGAAGAGCGGAACCCCCGCGAACGGGATGCCCGCATCCGGCCCGCTCGCTCCGCTCCGCGCATCCGGCTCGCTCGCTCCGCTCTGCGCATCCGGCTCGCTCGCTCCGCTCCCGGCGCCTACCGCCGCCGCGAGCTCGTCCGGGACGGCACCGAAGGAGACCTCGAAGAGCGGCGTGCCCGCCTTGAGCCGTTCGGGATCAGCGATCTCGGTGATCTCGGTGAGTGGGAGATCCGCGTGCGCGAACGCACCGAGATCGACCGCGGTGACCCTGGCCAGAAGGTCGGCGAACCGGAGGTCGAGATCAATCGGGGTGTGCAGGGGGACGGCACGGGCGAACAGTCCGGGTACGTCGAGAAGCCGCGGATCGATGCGTCCGGACAGGGCGGTGCCGATCGTGACGACGTCGGCGCCGGCCTGCCTCGCCAAGACCGCCGCGAGCGCGGTGTGCACGACGATGAAGGGCGTGGTCTGCCTCGCCACGGCGAGGTCGTCGAGATCCGCGGTCTCGACGCGGCCGAGGGTCCGGTGCGCGCGGCGCACCTCCGCGTAACCCGGGGCGGTTGTGCTCGGCGGGGCCGAATGCGAGGCCCCCGGGTCCAGTTCCGGCAGACGCAGCGGTTCGACGGGACTCTCGAACGCCGACCCCCAGTGCGCGACGAGCTCGGTTCGCCGCGCGGCCAGTGACCCCGCCCGCCACACCGAGTAGTCGCGGTAATCGACATCACCGGGCGCCCCGAGCGTCCCGGCCAGTGCCGACTGCAGCTCCGCGAACAGGATGGGGAACGACTCACCGTCGACCGCGATGTGGTGTGCGACGACGAGAAGCCAGGTCTGGCCGTCCATCTCGCAGATCCGCACCCGCCACGGCAACTCGGCGGCAAGGTCGATCGGCGCGTGCAGGGCACCCAGCGCCGCGGCGACCGACCCGGGATCGGGAAGCGGGATCGTCACCGCCAGTTCTGATTCCAGTACAGCCACCACGTCCGTGTCGCGGCGGCGGCGCTGCACCGGACCGTCGGCTCCCACCGGGAACACGGTGCACAACGCGTCGTGCCGCGTCACCACTTCGACGAGGGCACGGCGGAGATCGTCGGGGCGCGCGTCGATCGGAAGCGCAAGCGGCATCAGATAACCGGTGAACTCCGGTTCGGTGCGCCACCGGAGCCACAGGTCCATCTGCTCGGGCGTGAGCGGCAGATCGGCCGGCCCCGCCGCGGAAGTCGCGACCCCGGCCAGACCGGAGCGGACACCCTCGACGCCGGTGATCCGGCGGACGGTGTTCGCGGTGGACTCGAGGTGCGCGGCGAGCGCGGCCACCGTCGGATGCTCGAAGACATCGGCAACGGAGACGTGGTCGCCCGCGCCCGCGAGGGTGGCGGCGAGCCGCGCCGCCGACAGCGAGGTCCCGCCGGCCGCGAAGAAGTTGGCGTCGGCGGCAAGGTCGGCGTCCGTCCCGATGACGGTGCGCATTGCGCCTGCGATGATCTGCTCGGCCGGCGTCAGTGCCCGGGTCGACGTCGTCGGCGCCTGCGGCAGCATGCCGGCGAGTCGGCGGCGGTCGAGCTTGGCGGTCGGGGTCATCGGCCAGCCGTCGACGATCGCGAGTCGCGCCGGGACCATGTGGGTCGGAAGGGTGTTCGCACACGACTCGAGGATCTGCTCCTCGGTCAGTGCGTCCAACACGTCGAAGTCGGCGAGGCCGTCCTCCGTGACGAACCCGAGAAGCCGTTCGTCGCCCGTGCGCTTACCCGGATCGACCAGCACACGCGCGTCGCCGACCCCGGGCACGCCGCGGAGCGCGGCCACGATCTCCCCGAGTTCGATGCGGTGGCCGCGTAATTGGACCTGGTCGTCGGTGCGGTCGAGATAGACCATGCGGCCGTCGGCGATCTCGCGCACGCGGTCCCCGGTGCGGTACATCCGGCGTCCGGTACCGCCGGGGTCCGCGACGAACCGCGACGCGGTCGGTCCCGCTGCGTTGTGATAGCCCGGGGTGACCTGATCGCCGCTCACATACAGTTCGCCGACGGCGCCGACCGGGACCGGACGGAGATCCCGACCGAGAATCGCCATCGCGACACCGTCGAGCGGGACGCCGATGTCGCTGCGGTCGTCGTCGACGTCGACCTCGGTGGCCGTGAGGTGCACGGTCGTCTCGGTGATGCCGTACATGTTGACCAGCCGCACCTCCGGGTGGGCGGCAGCCCAGTTCCGTAGCAGGGGCGGCGACAACGGTTCCCCGCCGAAGACGACAGTGCGCAGCGTCGTCGGCCGGGTGTCCGGGACGGTGGCGGACACCGCCGGGTCGATGAGGTTGCCGAACGCCGTCGGGGTCTGTGAGCAGACGGTGATCCGGTGCCGGTCGATCGCCGAGGCCAGCAACCGTGGGTCGAGGACCGTGGCGCGGTCCAGCACGACGATGGTGCCACCGGAAGCCAACGGGCCCAGGATTTCCCAGACCGAGAAGTCGAACGCGTAGGAGTGGACCCAGCTCCACACGTCGTGTTCGGTCGCCGCGATCGCGTCCGAGGCCGCGCCGAGCATCGCCGCCAGGTTCGCGCGGGTCACCATCACGGCCTTCGGGACACCGGTGGAGCCAGAGGTGTGGATGACATACGCACCGCCCGGGACCGGTTGCGCCCGAGCATCTCCCAGGACGGGGCGCACGGTGATCCCGGACTCGATGAACGCGGTGGGCGCAGTGGCGGCCACGATCAGCTCGGTTCGCGACGCCGGGTCGTCGGGTTCGATCGGCACGTACACCGCGTCGGCCATCAACACCGCGACGATCGCGATCACGGTGTCGGCGCTCCGCGGTAGAACGAGGGCCACTCGGTCTCCCGGCCGCACGCCGTTCTCGCGCAACGTGGTTGCGACGGTCTGTGCCCTGTCGACCAGATCGCGGTAGGTCAGCGTCTCCGCACCGGCGATCACGGCGACCGCGTCGGGTCGGGCGTCCGCTCGGCGCCGCAGCGCGTCGACCGGGTCGACCGGTGTGGTCCGTCGAATCCGGTCGGGTCGTGTCCGATCGACGGGGGCCGGGGCACATCGGGCGATGACCGTATCGGTCGGTGCGACACCGAGCGCGACGACCGTCTGCACGAAACGATCAAGCAGGTGTGCGGCGGCCTCCGTGTCGACCCGCCGTTCGGCGATGGTCAGCGCGACCGCGAGTCCATCCGGTTCCTCGAAGACGGTGAGTTCCAGTGCGCTCCGCGCCTGCCCGGTCGGGAGCGTCTGCACATCGGCGAAGAGCTCGGTTCCGGGCAGGTCGGGTCGGGAGGCGTGGTAGGCGAAGATGACATCGGCGAGCCCGGTCGGCCCCGCGTCGGCATGGGTGATCGCCGACGTGAGGTCCGCGCCGACGCGGGCGAGCGCCTCGGCGATGCCGCTACGACGCACGCCGGTGGTCCGCACCGGCACCGTCTCGACGAACATGCCCACCGGACGGAGTTCCTCGGAGGTGAACCGCCCCGACACCGGCACCGACATCACGATGTCGTCGGTATCGGCATACTCGGCCAACGTGGCCGAGAATGCCACGCACAGCAACGTGTTGAGGGTCGTCCCGGCATCCCGCGCGCGGGCGGCGGCCCGGTCCCGGTCGTCGGAGCCGATGGTGCGACCGAGGATGGTCGCCGGACCGGAGGTGAGCCCCGCCGGCAGCGTCCGCGCCGGTTCGGGCAACGCGAGGCGGGTCGGGGCCTCCCGCATCACCTTCGCCCAGTGGACCTCGGCCGCCGGATCGGTCACGTTCGGCCGCGCGCCCAGAGCGGCACTGAACGCCACCGCGTCCTCGGCCCACTCCGGTTCCGCACCGTCGATCCGGGCGCGCAGCGCGTGCGCGAAGTCATCGACGACGATGTGGAGGGACCACTCGTCGATCGCGATGTGGTGGGCGACGAGGACGAGCTCGGTCCGTCCACGGGTCTCGTCGACGACTGCGCGCCACGGCACGTCGAACGTCAGGTCGAAGGGCGCCGTGACCGCGAGGTCGACTCCCGGGATGTCGAGTGTGGCCGCGGTGATCGGCGCGGCGGCCCGCGCCTCGTCGACTCCGCGGACGAACGCGATCGGTTCACCGCCGCTGTCGGGGTACACCGTCCGCAGCGCCTCGTGCCGGGCCGCGACATCGATGAGCGCGGCGCGGACCACATCGGCCGAGATGCCCTCGGCGAGAACAAGACGCACCGGGAGGTGGTAGACGATCGCGTGCTTGTCGGCACGGTTGAGCAGCCAGATCTCCTGCTGCGCGCGGGTCGGGCGGTAGTGATCGACACCGGCGGCCCCCGATGCATCCCCCGATCCGGTCCGACGCGGCGCGGATGCCTCGAGGACGGCGGCGAGTTCGGCGAGGGTCGTGACATCACCGAGGTCGCGCACGCTGACGACGACCCGCAGCGCGTCGCCGAGGTACGTCGCCAGCTGCATGAACCCCAGCGACGTGGCGCCGAGCTGGACGAGCTCGTCGTCCATCGACGGTTCGGGCACACCGAGCACACTCGTCACCGCGTCGGCGACGGCGCGTTCGATCGGCGTCGACGCACGGCGCTGCGGGGCTCGTGATTCCGGGGCAACGGCGATCAGCGCGGCGACGACGGAACGGTCCACGTCGCCGAACCGGTCGAGCGGTACCGACTCCAGGATCGCCACCCGGCGCAACCACAGCACTGCGGGCAGCTCGGCGTTCACCCGGCGTCGCACCGCGGCCCGAACCCGCTGCGGGTCGGGACTCCCCGGCGTCTCTGCCGAACCGGGACCGGCCGGCGCGAGGCCGAGTGCGATCCCGACACCGTCACCGTCACCTAGCACTGCCGCGGCCGCCGCCGCGACACAGGCGACCTCCGTGGCGGCGCGCTCCAGTAGTGCGAGATCGACTCGGACGCCGCCGATCTCCACGACCTCACCGAAACGGTGATCGACGATCAGGGCACCCGTTCCCGGCTCGCGATGGCCTCGGTCCCCCGTGGCCACCATCCGTCGGCCGGGCTGCCACGGACAGGCGACGATCGTCGTCGCGGTGCGGGCGGGATCGCCGGCGAAGTACTGCGGTGCAGCGGTTCCCGCGACATAGACGTCACCGGTGATCCCGGCGGGCAGCGGACGCAGACGGTGATCCAGGATCGCGATGTCGACTCCGGGGCGCGGCCGTCCGCTCGGCAGCGGTCGGTTCACCGCCTGGTCCGGGCGGACGCGATCCGATGCGGTGTAGGGTCCCGGCACGCCCCGCGGGCTGTAGCCGGTCCGCACGTCACGGCCGAAGGCGTGGCGGACGGTCGGTGCGGGCACAGTGCCGGAATCGACGACCAGCACGGTCGTCGCACTGCCGGGCGCCGTGCTGTCGAGGAGTTGCCCGGACGACACGATCCCATGTGTGGCGAGGCCGGTGCCCGGGCCGATGAGCCGCAGCCCATGAGCGGCGCACGCGACGATCTCGAGATGCGCCGCCCAGGAAGCCTTCGGCGCCGTGCACTCGAGTCGCCCGTACCCGGGGTCCGACGCGGCGTGGGCGAACACACCGTCGACGATGAGTGCCGCGACAGCCCGCTGCGGGATCGCGACGACACCGTCGGAGCCGACGACGAGACAAGCGGTGGCCTCCGGACGAGGCGCGGCGATGTCCGCCGACGGTGCGATGTCGGCGAGTCCGGCGAGCGTGTGCAGGTCGCCCGTAGCGAAGCCGGCGGGCAGTTCGGCGTCATCGTCACCGATCACGAGCGCCGAGCCGGACACCTGCCGGATATCGGCCGGAACCTGTTGCGGTGCCTCGTGATCGAGCAGGAGTGCGGCCGCCCCCGAAGCGGCGACGGCCCACCAGGCGAGGAGCCGGTCCGCGTCGGATCCGACCATGATGGCGACCACGGACCCGGGTCGCGCACCGAGCGTGCGCAACCGCGCACCGAGTTCGCGGGCCCGCGCGTGCAGCTGCTCGAAGGTGAGCAGCGCGGGTGACGACATTCCGGGGAACTCGACGGCGGGCTCGTGCCGCCGCCGGGTGGCGACGTCGGTGAGAGCCGCCCAGACGGCGCCCCCGGCCGGCGCGGGGACCTCGCGGCCCGACGACCCCCGGGACGAGCCGGCGCGGGGGTCGGCGAATCGCAACGGCAGGTCATCCACCCGGGTGTCCGGCGCCCGGAGGAACGCGTCGGCGAACGTGTCGAGCATCGACAGGAACTGACCGTGGTGTTCGGCCACCTCCGCGTCGTCGTATCGGTTGGGATTCGCCTCGACACCGATCATCAGCGAGGAATCCTGGTCCACGCCGGGTACCGGGTAGATGTTGATCGTCAGATCGTCGGCCGGTCCGACGGTCAGGATGTGGAACGTGGCTCGCGCCTCGCCGCAGGGGAATTCGCGGTCGAACAGCATCAGGTTGAGCATCGGACCGGAACGTTCCTGAGCCGCCGTCCGCGGTGTCGCCCCGGTGGAGTCGTCACCGGCGACGTCGGCCCAGATGTCCTCACCGCGGTACCGCTGATGCCGCAACGCACCCATGAGCGCGGCCTGGGTGGTCCGTAGTGCTTCGGCGACGGTGCCCGCTCCGGTGACCCCGGTCCGCAGCGGCACGATGTTGGCCACCGGAAGAGGGGTCGCGCGCAACGCCGCGGTCGTCCGCGCGGCGACCGGGAACTGGAAGATGACCTCGTCGCCGTGTGCGGCGGCCCGGCCGAGGTAGGCGGCGAAGGCCGCGATGAGCACGGTGGGCAGGATCGTCGAACCCCGGTGCGCTGCCTCCCGCAGTCTCGTCATGGTGTCCGGGGGGACCGGGGAGGCGACCCGTCGGGCCACCGCCGCGGGGCGCCCCGGACGGTGTGCCAGGGTCGCGGCGATCCCCACGCCCGCCATGTTCTCCCGCCAGTACGCGCGGTCGGTGCCGAAGCGCCTGGACTCGCGGTACTCGGCATCGGCCCGGGCCGGGAGGTCCAGGTCGACCGGCTTGCTCGGCGGAGCCGGTTCGCCGGTCACCGCCGCGTGATACGCGGCGAGGGCCTCGACCATCCGGTCCTTGCCGCCCATCCCGTCCGAGAGCAGGTGATGGCCCCGGTTGTAGATCAGGGACTTCTCGTCGGACAGTCGGAAGAGGCATCCACGCGCGGTGCGATCCACACGGGGATCGAGGGGACGCGAATAGTCCTGCGCCATCATCTCCTCGGCGGCGGCGCGCGGGTCCGGCCGGTCGCGGAGGTCGATGATGTCCGCCCAGTAGTGCAGACCGGGGTCGTACACGCCGACCAGCCCGTCCTCGGTCTCGGTGAACCGGAGCTGGGTGAACTGCGCGCGCTGCACTACCGCGCTCGTCGCGCGTACGAAGAGCTCGGCGTCGATGGGACCGTCGATCTCGACGTACTGGGCGACGTTGATCGGCACGTCGAGGGCTGCCTGCTGGGTGAACCACAGCGATCGCTGGGCCGCGCTGAGGGCGAAACGCGTGGGCGCGTCCGCAACCGGCATCTCGTGGTCGGACGAGTTGCTCATTCGAGGTCCCGGCATCCACGCGTCCGGCCGGGGAGACCCGGGATCACGGCCCGGGCCGACCGTCTGATCCCCCCGGTCCCCGGAAAAAAGACATACGTGTGCCACGATGCGGAAGCACTGGCGCGATCGGAGTCAACGCCCTGTCTCACCACTCACCATGTGCCGTCCTCTGACCATTTACTTCGTCCGCAGATCCGGCGTCGACTCTGGAACGTGCCGTGCATAGCCGGGCGAGACCTCGTCACTACGACCCCGCATCTGTCCACGACGGTCACGCTGCCGAAACCGAAGTGCACCAAACGGGATACGGAGAGCCTATGGGACCGGAAGTGCGCTTACAACTCGGGACCATCGTTCAGCCAGGAAGCCACATCGGATTTCATTAGCGCGAAAAAGAACATCGCCGATTGAGTTCAAATCATTCACGTCGTCGAAGTGTAATGAAATGTCTCGGAATTGCACCCTGACGGCGAATGGTGTCGAGAAACGAAAACGGCGGCCTGTGAAAACAGGCCGCCGTGATCAACAACCACTCCGGAGCGAGATCAGCCTCCGAAGACGTCGCGCAGGTGCTCGACCTCGACGACGCGCTCGGCGTGCGTCGGCGCGGTGGGCGAGGCCAGGATGCAGGTGACGCCGGCTTCGCGGAACGCCGCAACCCGCTCGGCCACCTCCGACTTGGAACCGATGAGCGACATCGACGTGACGAGGTCTTCGGGCACGGCGGCCGCGGCCTCCATCTTCTTGCCGTCGAGGTAGAGGTCCTGGATCAGCTTCGCCTCGTCGACGTAGCCGTAGCGGATCGCGAGCTGGTTGTAGAAGTTCTTGCCGCGGGCGCCCATCCCGCCGATGTAGAGCGCGGCGTGGTGGCGCACGAGCTGCTTGGCGTTGTCGATCTGCTCGGCGTCGTCGGAGATACGCGCGGTGGCCTGCACGACGATGCCGAGATCCCCCAGCGCCGGGTCACGCTTGGCCTTGCCCGCCGCGAGCGACTCGCCGAAGGCCGCATCGATCTGCTCCGGGTGGAACAGGATCGGCTGCAGCTCGTCGAACATCTCGGCGGCCAGTTCGATGTTCTTCGGGCCGATGGCGGCGAGGAGCAGCGGGATGTTGTCGCGCACCGGGTGATTGATGATCTTCAGCGACTTGCCCAGACCCGAGCCGCCGTGCTCCTCGTCGAGCGGGAGCGTGTAGTGCTTGCCCTGGTAGTTCAGCTTCTCCCGGCGCCAGACCATCCGGCAGATCTCGGCATGCTCGCGCGCGCGGCCGAGCGGGTAGTTGTACTTGACGCCGTGGAACCCCTCGATGACCTGCGGGCCCGACGCCCCGATGCCGAGCACCGCGCGACCGCCGCTGATGTAGTCGAGACCGGCCGCGGTCATCGCCAGGTTGGTGGG
Organism: Gordonia sp. NPDC058843; assembly: GCF_042743165.1. Taxonomy (NCBI): domain Bacteria; kingdom Bacillati; phylum Actinomycetota; class Actinomycetes; order Mycobacteriales; family Gordoniaceae; genus Gordonia; species Gordonia sp. NPDC058843. The sequence continues at coordinate 245,756 of NZ_JBHYNC010000002.1, read as the reverse complement.
TGTGCGCGAGTACATCGGGAGGATCGCGGTCTGCAGTTCCATCGTCTCGGTCTTGGCCGCGATGTACCCGAGCTGGGAGACGGCGTCGAAACTGTAGGCCTCCGGAACCGCGATGCGCTCCACCCCCGCGGCTTCGAAGTCCGCGAGATTGTTGATGGTCTCGCGGAAGTCGCCCGCGTAGTTGATCGGCATGCCCAGCTTCATCGATGTCATGCCGTCGGATTCTTCCACAGGGACGCCCGGTTTCCGAGGGTCTGTTGAACGTTCGATAGGTCCCCGGTGGCCAGGGTCCCGTTCACCGGATGTGTGCCGGGTTTTTAGGAAATCGAGGGCAGTAGGTCTCACAATCTTCACCATGAGCGGCGAGATGCTGATCCTGGTGCTGTTGGTGATCACAGCCCTCGGCTTCGACTTCACCAACGGCTTCCACGACACCGGCAACGCGATGGCTACGTCGATCGCGACCGGCGCCCTCAAGCCGAAGGTCGCGGTCGGGCTGTCAGCCGTGCTGAACCTCGTCGGCGCCTTCCTGTCCGTGGAGGTCGCGGCGACCATCACCAAGGACGTCCTCGAGATCCAGCAGACGTCGGGGCCCGACGCCGGCGAACTGGTTGCCGGACTGTCGGCCACGACGGCACTGCTCATCATCTTCGCCGGCCTGATCGGCGGCATCCTGTGGAATCTCTTCACGTGGCTGTTCGGGCTGCCCTCGAGTTCGTCCCACGCCCTGTTCGGCGGGCTGATCGGCTCTGGCCTGGCGGCGATCGGTGTCGGCGGCATCAACTGGTCCGGGATCACCTCCAAGATCCTGATCCCGGCTCTCTTCGCGCCCGTCATCGCGTGCCTGGTGGCTGCCTGCGGAACCTGGCTGGTCTTCGCGATCACCCGCCGGATCGCCGACCGGGAGAAAGAAGCCGGATTCCGCTACGGACAGGTCGCCACCGCATCGCTGGTCTCGCTCGCCCACGGCACCGGCGACGCCCAGAAGACGATGGGTGTGATCGCGATGGCACTCATCGCGACCGGGAACCTCGAGGCGTCCAGCGTCAGCCACGGACTCCCCTTCTGGGTGGTCTTCAGCTGCGCGGCGGCCATCGCGATCGGCACCTACCTGGGTGGCTGGCGGATCATCCGGACGCTCGGCAAGGGGCTCGTGGAGATCACCTCGCCGCAGGGCATGGCGGCCGAGGCGTCGTCGGCCGCCATCATCCTCACCTCGAGTGCGGCGGGTATGGCGCTGTCGACCACGCAGGTCGCCACGGGTTCGATCCTGGGTTCGGGTGTCGGCCGCAAGGGCGCCCAGGTTCGCTGGTCGGTCGCCGGCCGGATGGCCGTCGCCTGGGTGACCACCCTGCCCGCGGCGGGCGCCGTCGGTGCCGGCTGTTACTTCGTCGCGCATCTCTTCGGCGACGTCACCGGCGCTCTCATCATCTTCGCGATCCTCGTCGTCGCATCGGGTTACATGTACTGGCGCGCGCAGGAGAACAAGGTCGACCACGAGAACGTCAACGACGCATGGGAGGGCGATGCCCGCGCGGGAGAAGAGTGGGAAGAGGTGGTCGCGACCGAGACGGACGACACGACCCTTCCCCTTCCCCCGGTCATCCCGGCCGAGATCATCGTCCAACACGACCCGGAGAGGAGTTCCTGAGAAGTGGAGACATTCGAGGCCATCGGTAAGGTTCTGCTTGTCGGACTGGTGCTGGGCGCCGGCCTGCCCGCGCTGTTCGCCGTCGGATTGCGTCTGCAATCCCTGGGAAACGGTTCCGCCGACGCCGACGGAACCGCGTCCGGCCCACATCCTGCGCTGAAGCCCCTGGCGTATGCGATCTTCGGCATCGTCGTCCTGGTGATCGTCGTCGGCATCCTCTGGATCACCCGGCAGACGATCTTCTACTACACCGGTGTCAAGATCTTCCCGTTCGGCTACAAGTGACCGTCCCCGCTTCTGATCGGAGACACCCCGTGGACCGCCCGACGCTTCTGCAGAAGGTCGTGGAGTGGTTGCGCGCCGGCTACCCCGACGGCGTCCCGCACAACGACTACATACCGCTCGTGGCGCTGCTACGGCGCCAACTGACCGACGACGAGGTGACGCAGGTGTCCGCGGAGCTGGTCCGCGAGTCCCCTCGTCCGCCCGGACCGATCTCCAAGATCGACGCCGCGGTCAAGATCACCCACTACACACACGAACTGCCGCACGAGGACGACATCACACGGGTGCGCGCGCACCTCGAGTCACGCGGCTGGCCCTTCGACGCCGACCCGACCGATGGAGACCCGTCCTGAGGACCCTGCGACCCCTGCTGCTGCCGTCGACACCCGCGGTCCTCGACCGCGTCGACGACCTCGAGGCCATCCTCGACGGCTCCGCGGCCTTCCTGCCCGTACCCGACGATGCCCGCGCCACATCCGAACTCGGTGCGGCGCTGGACGTGGGCGCCCCGATCGACGAGCGCGTGTCCCTCGTCGTGTCGACCTCGGGTTCGACGGGAACCCCCAAAGGTGCGCAGCACTCCCCCGAGACCCTCGCCGCGTCGTCGCGGGCCACGGCGGACCACCTGGGCGGGCCCGGCAACTGGTTGCTGGCACTGGCGCCACATCACATCGCCGGCCTGCAGGTCCTCCTCCGCGCGCTGACCGCGGGGCAGACGCCGGTGATCCTGGACATGCGCGCCGGGTTCGATCCCGGCGTGTACGCCCGTGCTCTACACGACTTCGAGGGTCCGCGGCGATACACCTCGCTGGTTCCCACCGAACTCGTCAAGATCCTCGACGATCCCGGCGCGACGGCCGCCTCTCGTGACCTCGACGCGATCCTCGTCGGCGGCGCGGCGACCCCGAAGCCGTTGTGGGACAGAGCTGTCGCCGAGGGCTTGCCGGTTGTCGCGACGTATGGGATGAGCGAGACGGCCGGGGGCTGCGTCTACGACGGGCGGCCTCTGGACGGCGTTGCGGTCCGGATCGCCGATCCGGCCCCCGACGGCGTGGGCCGCGTCCTGCTCGGCGGTCCGGTCCTCGCCCACGGATATCGCAATCTTCCCGGCCACCGTGCGTTTGCCGAGCCGGGCTGGTTCCGCACCGACGACCTCGGGATCGTCGACGACGCGGGGCTGCTCAGCATCGTCGGCCGCGCGGACGAGGCCATCTCGACCGGCGGCCTGACCGTAGTACCGCAGGTCGTCGAGGCCGTGATCGCCGACGATCCCGCGGTCGCCGAGTGCGTCGTCGTCGGCCTCCCCGACGACCGGCTGGGCGAGGCGGTGACCGCATTCGTGGTGGTCCGCCCCGGAGAGCGGCTCGACACCAACCGGATTCGCGGATCGGTCACCGACCGGCTCGATCGCTACGCGGCACCCCGGCAGGTCGTCGAACTCGACGCGCTCCCCCTCCGCGGACCCGGCAAGTACGACCGACGCGCGTTGCGCACCCGGTTCGGTTCGCAGATGTAGTGTGTCGTCGCGCCTGGCGCAACGATGTGCGACATCTACCCACGGGCTGCGTGCCGGACCGTTGTGACCACGTACTCGGGCCGGTCGCGAAGGTCACCCCAGGTGAAGTTCAGGACCGTCCAACCCGCCGCGATGAGCGCATTGCGTCGGGTGCGGTCACGCTGAAACGTCTTCGCGTCGCGGTGGAAGGCGAGTCCGTCGATCTCCACTGCCACCATGCGATCGAGGAAAGCGAAGTCGATCACATACCCGCAACTGGGATGGTTCGCCACCCACCCGTCGATACCCGCGGTCCGGAGCATCGTGACAGCAAGCCGTTCCGCGGCCGATCGCGCACCCGATTCCAGCAGCTCGACCATCGGACCCATTTCAGCCGCACCGAGGCATCGACGCCGCCGGTCGTAGGCCTCCACGAGACGCTCGACCGTGGTGCGCCGCTGCAGCAGCGCGGAGTCGATGACCTCGACGCCGCCCTCTACCGCACCTTCCAGAGCCGACAACGCGACCCCGGTGACCGGCAACCCGTCCCGGGTCAGCACGTCGGCGTCGGCGAGCGCACGGTTGAGAATCCGGACTCCCGTCACCGGATCACCGTGGCGGCCGCGCAACGCGGTGACCGTCGGTGTGGCAGGCAGAGCATCGACCATCCCGTGCCACCATGCCGCAGCGAGCCCCGACAGAACCCCGTACGCGCCGACGGCCAACGTCGCGATCCGTACCCGCGTGCGGTCGGTCTCGGGGTGGTCGGCGAGCCGATAGATGCGAGGATGCACCGATATCCACTCGCCGGCCCGAACCCGACGCAACACCGTCGATCGGTCGATGCCGTGCATCCGGGCGTCGGCAGCGGTGATGACGCCGTCATGGTCGAGGGCCAGGGCCCGAAACTCCGCCGGAAGTCGCATGGAACTCAGACGCAGTTGCGCCGCAACCGGTTCCCGGGCCCGACGACCCCGCAGATGTAGTGTGTCGTTGCGCTGGGCGCAACGTTGTGCGACATCTGGCCGCGGGCGCACCATGCGAGGCAGCCGCGGCACCCGTGCGTCGTCGTGACACCATGAACTCCGTGGCTACCCCTACGCAGTGGATTCAGGGCGCTCGTCCGCGCACGCTCCCCAACGCGATAGCGCCGGTCGTGGCCGGTGTCGGTGCGGCGTTGCACTCCGGCGACGTCACGTGGTGGAAGTCCGTTCTCGCGCTCGCGGTGGCCGTCGCCTTCATCGTCGGTGTGAACTTCGCCAACGACTACTCCGACGGTGTGCGCGGAACCGACGACGACCGCGTCGGCCCGATGCGACTGGTCGGATCGGGGGCCGCGACGCCGAAGTCGGTCAAGGCCGCCGCGTTCCTGTGCTTCGGGGTCGGCGCGCTGTGCGGGCTCGTGCTCGCGATCGCGACCGCGTGGTGGCTCGTGATCGTCGGTGCCATCTGCATCGCCGGCGCCTGGTTCTACACCGGCGGCAAACGACCCTATGGGTACGCCGGCTGGGGCGAGGTCGCGGTGTTCACCTTCTTCGGGCTCGTCGCCGTCCTCGGTACCCAGTTCGTGTCCGCGGGCCGCGTCGACTGGGTCGGGCTCGCCTGCGCGGTCGGCATCGGCGCGATCTCGAGTAGCGTGCTGGTCGTCAACAACCTGCGAGACATCCCCAGCGACACCGAATCCGGCAAGATCACCCTCGCCGTACGTCTCGGGGACGCCCGGACCCGCACCCTGTTCGCAGTGCTGCTCCTGACCCCGCTCGCGATGAGCGTGGTCCTGGCGTTCGCGACCCCGTGGGCGCTGCTCGGTCTGGTGACGTTTCCGCTCCTGTGGCAGGCCTACACGCCGGTCCGGACCGGCGCGGCCGGCCCCGGACTGATCCCGTCGATCGGCACGACCGGAAAGGCGATGCTCGCCTGGTCGGTCGTCACGGCGGTCACGCTCGCCCTCACCTGAGACCGGCCGACGGGATCAGACCAAGGATCAGACCTGGGCCTCGACGTCGGGCAGGCTCGCCACGACGGCGGCGCGGAGTTCGTCGGCCGTGGTGGCAGACCCGATCAACGCCTGGGACGCGTCGTCGGCGCTGTCGATGATTCCCAACAGGAGGTACTCGGCGCGGAGGCGTCGGTCACCTCGTTCACGCGCGATCTCCATCGCCCGGCCGAAGGCGTCCCGGGTGTCGGAGGCGAAGCGCGGCCGAGAACCCCGACCCCGCGGTCCGCGCCGGCCGCGCCCCGGCTCCCACGGCCCCTCGCCGGCGAACGGTCCGCCCGGGCCGAAACCCGCTGGACCGAAACCTTCTGGACCGAAGCCCGCTGGCCCGAAACCCTTTGGGCCACAGTCGGGTCGGGGTCCACGACCGTGTCCGTGCCGGTGACCGTGGCCGCGTCGCCCGTCCCCGCGTCGTTCGTCCCCGCGCCGTCCGTGACCGCGACCCCGGGAGCCGCGCTCGGCGCGCTCACCCCAGCCCTCGGACAGGTCCTCACCGAAGCGACCGCGCACCGCCTCGCGAACCTTGTCGAGATCGATCCCTATGCTGCGCAACGCGTCTCGGTCCTCCTCATAGCGTTCGCGAAACGACTCGTCGTCGGTGGTCGCCGCGGTGTCGGATCGATCCGCATGCTCGTCGTGGTACTTCCGTACCGCCTCCCGGGCCGACGACAACGTCAGGCCCTGGTCGGCGAGCAGCGCGAACAACGGGCTGCGGGCATTGCAGAGCATGCCCAGGATCAGGTGATCGTTACCGAGTTGCCGGTGACCCAGGTCGCCGGCCTCCTGCGTGGCGAAAGCCAGCAGCATCTTGTCATCGCGACTGATTCGCTCGAACATCTGTGTCTCCTTCCGGCCCGCTCGCGCGGGCCTCACGTTGTGAGTGCTTCTGATGCACGGCCTGTCGGCTGATCTGCAGCACTTCTGCGATCGCCTGCCAGCTCCACCCGTTGGCACGGGCGTTGGCCACCTGCACGTCCTCGAGTCGGTCGGCGAGGGTGCGCAGGGCGCGTACCGCGGCCAGACCCCTCGCCGGATCGCCGCTCGCGGCGTCTCCGGCCAGCTCGGCGCTCGATGCGTCGGGTGCGGTGTCGGTGCTGTGGTCGTCGTGCATGGATGTCAGGTTATGTTGACATCCGCCCGATGTCAAGAATTGTTGACGAGCGGCGTGTGCCATCCGCTTCTTCGCGTACCGGGACCGGAGCGGACTACTCGTTCTGGATCGACTCGCTGATGTTCATGCGACCGGCACGGACCGCGGGTACGAACGCGCCGACCAGACAGAGCACCACCGCGATCGTCACGAAGAGCAGGGCCGACGGTCGCGGTGAGTAGAGGACGGTCAGGGACGTCGTGATGGTCAGGATCTGGTTGCTGAGTAGGTGCATCGCGGCACCGAGGACGACGCCGAGCACCGATCCGACCAGGGCGACCGCGCCCGCCTCGGCGAGCACCGTGCGCGAGACGAACCTGCGCGAGGCGCCCATCGCCCGCAGGACGCCCAACTCGCGTCGTCGTTCGAGGACCGACAGCAGCAGCGTGTTGAGGAGTGCGATCGCAGCCGCACCGGCGACGATCCACTGGATGGCGACCGCGAACGCGCCCGCCTGCTCGACGGTCGCCTGCGTGGCCGCGAGGGCCTCTGCGCCGCTGTAGACCCAGATCGGCTTGTTGCCCGTCGTCGGGACACCTTCGACCAGCGCCTCGAGGTCCCGACGAACCTGATCCGCATCGGCGTCGGGCGCCGTGATCACCTGCAGATACGTGTCACCGTCGCGATTGAACCAGTCCCCCAACAAGTCCTGCGACACGGCCGCCACCCCGGAATCCAGGGAGACGTAGTCGACCGTGTCACGCACGACCGTCTGCCGCGGCCCGTTGGGGGTCGCGAGTTCCACCGTGTCCCCCGTGTCCACGTCGAGCGCGCGGGCGAGGACATTCGACATCAGGATGCCGTCACCGGCCAGCACGCTCGCCACCGCTTCCGGCGAGGCCTTGCGCATGAACGGGGCCCGCGAACCAGGCTCCAGACCTTGCACGTTCGCCTTGCTCTCGCCGATGTTCACCGCGGCCCACTGACCGCCGACCACCTCGGCGACGCCGGGCACCGCGGCGACGCGATCGGCCACCGAGCCCGGCAGGATCGGCCCCAGGGGCAGGCTCGCGGCCGATGTCGACGACACATAGAAGTCCGGATCGCCCAGCCCGTCGAGGGATTTCGACATCGACGAGACCAGATTGTCCAGCGCGCCGGACGTCCCCATCCCGACCGCGATGGCCACCGCGACGGTCATCAGCGTCGCCCACGCGCGCCGCGGCGCCCGCTCGGTGTTCACCGAGGCCAGCCGGCCGGGACCGCCGAACCAGCGCGCGACCCGAACCACCGCCCACGCCAGGGGTTTCGACAGTGCGAAGCACAGGAGCAGCGCACCGACGAGGTAGAGGACCCCGGCGACGATGGCCGGCCGGCCCGGCACGGTCGACACGACGACCCACGACGCGATCAGGCCGGCGACCCCGAGCACCGCGGCGATCATCACCGCGGGGCCGCGACGCGTCGAGGAGTCCGACACCTCGACCGGCGCCATCGCCTCCACCGGGGATACCGCGAACACCGCCCGCGCGGCGAGGGTCGTCGCCGCGACACATGCCACCACACAGGCGATCACGGCCGCCGCGGGCGCATAACCCGGCAGGTGGTAGTTGATGACGGTGCCGACGGAGTCGGCCGGCGGTTCGGGCAGACTGCCGATCACCGCGCGCCCCGCCAGGATCCCGAGCGGGATGCCGAGCGCGCCACCGACGAGACCCATCAGCGCGGCCTCGCCGAGCATGTCACCGACGAGGTGGGATCGCTTGGCGCCCAGCGCCCGGATCATCGCGAGCGACTTGCGCCGGGACGCCACGGCCATGTTCATCGTGTTGAAGACCAGGAAGGCGGCGATCACGAGCGACACGAGCGAGACCAGCAGGGTTGCATCGCGGGTCACCGAACTAGCGACCTCGGCCTGCTTGGCGCGGAAGTCGGGGTCGACCACCACCGCGCGGCGGTCGACGATGTCCTTCACCTGCGATTGGACCGCGGACACGTCGGCACCGGGTTCGGTGACGACGAGGATGGAATCCAGGCGGCCCTCGAGCCCGACGAGCCGCTGCGCGAGATCGACATAGGCGAAGACGAAGCGGCCGTTGTTGAGGTCGGCGGCCTGCTCGGTGTCGACCACCTCGAGGACCTCCACCTCGATCCCGTTGGCCGTCAATCGGTCTCCGCGTTCGAGTCCGAGACCCGGACCGACGAAGACGCCGGTGCGCAATCGCTCGAGGTCGACTGTCCCCGGCTCACCGCTACCCGTCTGCTCCTGCTGCACCGCAGCCCGGAGGCTGCCCGAGAGTTGGGTGACGCGCTGATCGGAACCGAGGAGCGGCACCGCCGAACCGTCGATGACGACCGACCCGCGGATCATCGGGACGACGGCCGATGCCGCGTCGACGTCGCGACGGATCTCGCCGGCCAGGGATTCGTCGACGCCGGTGTCGGTGATGCCCGCGACCTCGATGTCGGCGACACCGGACACCGCGTTGTTGAAGTCGCGCACCGACTCCGACGCCGACCCGTAGGTCCCGAGTACCGCGATCAGCAATGCCGACGACACGATCACCACCGCGAGCGAGGTGATCAGACGCAGACGATGGGTGCGGATCTCGCGCAGGTTGAGCAGCCGGATGCGGGTGAGACCTGCGAGGAGGGCGGAGTGTCGACCGCGGGTCGGCACTAGGCGATCTTCCCGTCGCGAACCGTGATCGTGGTGTCGGCGACCGCAGCCGCCTTCGGATCGTGGGTCACCATGACCACGAGCCGGTCGGAGGTGTCGTGCGCGACCTCCGAGAGCACTTCGAGGACCGATTCACCGGTCTTGGAGTCCAGGTTGCCCGTCGGCTCGTCGGCGAGCAGGATCGTCGGGTCCATGATGAGCGAGCGGGCGATCGCGACGCGCTGCATCTGGCCGCCGGACAGCTCCGAGGGTCGATGATCGACCCGGTCTCCGAGGCCGACCCGCCGAAGCAGTTCGACGGCACGGGGTTTCGCCTTGCGCAGCGACTGGTTGTCCAGCAGCCGGGGCAATGCGACGTTCTCCCATGCCGACATCGTCGGCACGAGATTGAAGAACTGGAAGATGAACCCGACGCGATGGCGCCGGAACTCCGAGGCGGCGGTGTCGTCGAGCGCGCCGAGATCGACGCCGTCGATGCTGATCCGCCCCGACGTCGGGGTGTCGAGCGCGCCTAGCACGTGCAGCAGGGTGCTCTTCCCGGCTCCCGACGGTCCGACCACCGACACGAACTGCCCGCCGTCGATCGAGAGGGTCAGCCCGTCGAGGGCGCGAACCCGTTCCTCGCCCATCTGGTACTCGCGCACCAGGTCGACGGCCTCCACCAGGGCACTTCCGGTGCCGGGCGTGCGCCCGGGTTGCTTCGACACTCCGGGATCGTAACCCACCCGCGGTGTCCGGCCCGGGTCTCAGGCGGTCCAGCGACCGGTGGCGAAGAACTCGTCCAGCACCGTCGCGGCCGGGCCGAGGTCGAACGAACCGGCGGCCAGCCAATCGTCGTCGAAATAGGTGGTCGCGTACCGATCCCCCGAGTCGCAGAGCAATGTGACGATGCTGCCGGGAGTCCGCGCGGCGACCATCTCGGCGACGAGCGAGAAGGCCCCCCACATGTTGGTGCCGGTCGAACCACCGACGCGCCGCCCGAGGAGATCGCTCACGCGGCGGGCGGTGGCGATGGACGCCTCGTCGGGCACGCCGATCATCCGGTCGATCACCTGCGAGATGAACGACGGCTCGACTCGCGGCCGGCCGATGCCCTCGATGCGCGAGCCGACGTCGGCGGTGAGCGTGCCGTCGGCGGACTCGTAGGCCGGCAGGAACACCGAGTTCTCCGGGTCGACGACCGCCAGCCAGGTGTCGTGACGTCGGTAGCGCACGTATCGCCCCAGGGTCGCCGACGTACCGCCCGTACCGGCGCCCACGACGATCCACGTGGGAATCGGGTGCTCTTCCTCGGCCAGCTGGGCGAAGATCGACTCGGCGATGTTGTTGTTGCCGCGCCAGTCGGTCGCACGTTCGGCCATCGTGAACTGATCGATGAAATGGCCACCGAGTTCGGACTCGAGGCGCAGCGCCTCGGCGTAGACCTCGCCGGGATGATCGACGAAATGGCACCGCCCGCCGTGGCGTTCGATGAGGGCCGTCTTCGCCGGCGAGGTGCTCCTCGCCATCACCGCGATGAACGGGACGCCGATGAGCTCGGCGAAATAGGCCTCGCTCACCGCCGTCGACCCCGACGACGCCTCGATCACCGGGGTGCCCTCGACGACCCACCCGTTGCACAGGGCGTAGAGGAACAGCGAGCGTGCCAGGCGATGCTTCAGCGAACCCGTGGGATGGGTCGACTCGTCCTTGACGTAGAGGTCCACGCCGACCTCGCGACCGGTGTCCCCGCCGGGTCGGGTCCCGTCGGGTTCGGCCCAGCGCGACCACGAGGGCAACGCGACGCGGAGCAGGTGGGTGTCGGCGCTGCGTCGGCCGTCGGCCTCGATGAGGCGGACCGCGTTCTGGGTCCAGGCGCGGTCCGCGCGACGGTCGACCAGTCGCGTCGGCTTCACAGGTCGGTGCCCACGAACTCTGAACTCACTTCTCGCCGCGGAGCCGGGCCTGCAGATCGTCGTGCTTGGAACGGCGACCGGCCTCGAGTGCCGCGATCTCGCTGTTCACCTTCAGACGGAGGGTCTTGAACAGGACCATGCCGAGCGGGAGGGCGATCAAGACGCCGAACACCGCAGCCACGAGGAAGGGCACCTCGACGTCGACGAGGTTGCCGCCGACCATGATGATCACCACGACCGCGGCGACGAGCAGCAACCGCGCGAACGTGTAGGCGAACAGGGCCACCGCCAGGGTCATCGGACGTCCACTCCCCTGCGGAGCGGTGTCCGGGGAGGTCGTCGGGCGGGCGGCCTCGTCGGGCGTGGCCTTCTTGCCGGGGGTGGGGTCGTGCGGTTCACTCACCACCTCAGCCTACTGGGCGGTCCGCTCGCTCCTGCAGGTCGCGGGCCTTTGCACGCTCTTTACCTGCTGCTGACGGTTCGAGTACCTGGGCGATTTGCGTGTATTCATGAAGAACTCGTCCACCACGTGCAGAGCCGCTTCGCCACCTCGGCGCACCGACCGAGCACTCCAACACGCACAGGGGGAACCATGACCAGCATCGAAACAGCACCGCCCACGACCTACATCACCCCGGGACTCGCCAGCCAGCACACGCTGACCCCCGGCCAGGTCGCCGCGATGTTCAACGTGAATCCCAAGACGGTGGCCCGCTGGGCGAGCTCCGGCATCCTCGGTTCGATCCGCACCCCGGGCGGCCATCGACGCTTCCGCGAGGAGGACGTCGTCGCGCTGCTCAACCGCCGGACCCACTGACCGCGGCGGTCCACCCCGTTCTCCCGACGGCTCCACCCTGCGTGCCGGACTCATACGTTCGGTCGAGATGTGTGGGTCGAGCAGGCGTTTGGCCTGGCCGCTCATACATCTCACGTACGCTGGTCGTCGGGAGGTTGTCATGATCTATCTGTTCGCCGTTCTGGGTCTGCTCGCCATCGGTTTCCTCATGTGGCGTGCCTTCGGACCGCACGCCGACGAGTCCGGTGACACCCCCTCGTCCGGTCCTCGTCGCCCCCGTCCCCGCGGTCCGGTCGGACCCGACGACGACCCCGACTTTCTCCGCGACCTGGACAATCGCACCCGCGGCACCAACGGCACCGACGGTGACGACATCTGAGGCGTGACGCCGGACAGAAAAGCTGAGACCGGGTTCAGAACGTCTCTGCGGAACATACCCAGGGGTAGGGTATCGTCCACTTCACCATCGACTCCACGATGGCTGATCCGAGAGAAGGCGCCGTTGAACGCGGGACGATCTCCGCGAGGGACGTCAACCGATGACGACCTGAGCTTCGCCGAGAAGATCGGTTACCTCTTCGAACACAGCCGCGACGAGAACGGCGTCCGATATACCGGCAAGAAGATCGCCGAGAAGGCAAATCGTCTCGGCTACTCGCTGTCCGACGCGTACATCTCCCAGTTGCGCACCGGCAAGGCCCGCACCCCGTCGTTCCGGACGGTCGAGGCCATCGCCCGCGCCTTCGACGTCAGCGTCACGTACTTCCTGTCCAATCCGGACGAAGACCTCGAACGTGTTCGGCAGCAACAGAATTACGTCGAGATGCTCCAGGTCACCGGAAGCCATCTCTCCGGGATCGACATGGGTTCGCTGTGCCCGGACACCATCGACGCCCTCATCGATCTGCTGAAACTGGTCAAGGCGCAGGCGCTCGCCAAGAAGGCCGAAGAGAACTCACCGAGCGAAGCAACCGACTGACGGTGCCCGCCCGGGCCGAGCCCTACAGCCCCGCGTAGGAGTGCAGGCCCGAGACGACCAGGTTGATGATGAACAGGTTGAACAGCATCGCCACGAATCCGGCGACGTTGATCCACGCCGCGGCATTGCTGCGCCAGCCCGCCGTCGCGCGGGCGTGGAGGTAGGCCGCGTAGATCACCCACGCGATGAACGACACCGTCTCCTTGGGGTCCCAGCCCCAGAACCGGCCCCAGGCCGCCTCGGCCCAGATGGCACCACAGATGACGCCGAGACCGAAGAGCGGGAAGCCGATCACGACACACTTGTAGGCCAGGCGATCGAGGTGTTCGGCCGACGGCAGGTGTTCGACGACCCGCCGGATCGCTCCGCTGAGGCCCGGACGGTTCGCGGCCGCCGCGGAGTCGTCGGGAGACGCCGCCGCCCAGCGCATCTTGACCAGGTAGAGGATGCTTGCGACACCCGACACCAGGAGGATGCCCGAGGACACCGAGATGATCGACACGTGCACGGCCAGCCAGTAGGACTTCAGGGCCGGCACGACCGGCGCAGCCTGGGTGTAGAGCCAGCGCCCGGCGATGAACATCAACAAGATGACGGGCAGCAGCACGAACGAGAGCAACGGGCGGTGTTCGCGCTTGCGCAGGATGATCAGTCCGGCGAGCACGCCGGCGGCACACGTCATCGAGATGAACTCGTACATGTTGCCCCAGGGCGCGCGGTCGGTCGCGATACCGCGGAGCACGATCGAACCGATGTGGGCGGCGAGTCCGACGATCACGACCGGTAGCGCCATGTTGCCGAGCTTTTCGCCCAGCGTCCGGCGCGAGGACTCGTCGACACGTCCGGGCAACCGTGCCTCGGCCCCGTCCGCACCCGCGTTCACCAGCTGCTTCTGCTCGAGGCGACGACCCCGCACCGCGGCGAGCGCGCCCAGGAACAGGATGACCGCGACGACATAGACCGTCATGGCGGTGCCGTACAGCAGGTCCGAGTATCGCGCGAGCGTCTCGTCGATCGGCATCGCTGGAGCTTCGGAGTTCATGTGCTTCCTTTCGCCGGCTGCTAGAGCCGCCGGGTCGTTCGCCGCGAGGTGGATCCGTCGGCGCCGTCGGCCACCAGATCGGCCGCCTGCTCGTCGAAGCCCTCACCCCAGCCCGCCTGATCGGTGCGCGCCAGCCCGGCAATCTCTACTACAGTACGTCGTTGCCCACTGTCGTGATCATCGGTGGCCCGGTCGTCGCCGTCGGCTCCGCTACTCGCGGCCGACACCGGGACCAGCCGGGCCCAGATGCGGCGGCGACGGATCAGCAGCGACACCAGCAGACCACCGAGCATCACGATCGCGCTCACCAGCACCCAGATCTGGGCAGGGTCGTGCGAGACCTGCACCGACACCCAGCGTTCGTAACCGTCGAAGGTCACGGTCGTGCCGTCGGCGAGGGTGTGACTCTGGCCCACCCCGAGGTTCACCTGGGCCTGGCGCTGGAGGCGGCCCTGCTCGATGAGCTCCTGGTCGAGCGAGTAGACGTTCTGCGGCTTGCCCGTGTCGAGACCGGTGTCGCCCTTGAAGATACGGATCGCGACGAAGGGATCGCCGGGTTCCGGCGACGCCGACGTCAGCAGCGAGCCGTGGAAGGAGGCGGTCGGCGCGAACAGGCCCTCGAGGGCGATCTGGTTCTTGCGTCGGTCGTCGGCATCGGGATAGAGGCCCGCCGGGGTGTCGAACCGTGCGGCACCCGACGAGAGCATCGTCTGCAGCTCATCCGGCACGAACGGGGTGGTCTGCGTGCGCTTCTCCCCGTTGGGGAAGGTCACCGTGAAGGTCGGCGCGAAACCGTTGCCGAGCACGTAGACCCGATCGCCCGCGACGCGCAGCGGTTCGTTGACCCGCACCGAGGTGGTGTCCCAGCCGGCGGGATCGCCGAGGTTGCCGACACTGCCGTCACTGCCCGCGGCGTACCGGATGGTTGCGTCGTACATGTCGGGCTGACCGCTGGGCAGGAAGGTCGCCGAGAAATCGTCCACCCGGAAGCAGAAGGGCGACAGGTCCGTGCCGTCGACCAGATTGCCGGCGCGGAAGGAGTCGTAGACAGCGGTCGAGGTGTTGCACAACCCCTGTTCGCCGTCGGCGACGAGACTGCGGGTGCCCTCGTAGCCGTACATCTTGCCCAGCGCGATCGACACCAGCAGGGCCAGCAGCGCGAAGTGGAACACCAGGTTGCCGAACTCGCGGAGGTAACCCTTCTCCGCGGAGACCTCGACGCATCCGTCCGGGTAGGCCTTGCTCGGCTCACGGACCACGACCTCGCGCCGCCAGCCGCGCAGCCGGCCGTTGATGCGTTCGGCAACCGCCTCGGGGTCGCCGTCGACGGTGTGACTGACGTGCCGCGGCAGCCGGGACAGGTTGCGCGGTGCGGCGACGGGCTTGGCCCGCAGGCTGTGGAAGTGTTCGACCATCCGCGGCGTCAGGCAGCCGACGAGGGAGATGAACAGCAGCACATAGATCGCGGTGAACCAGGCGCTGGAGAAGACGTCGAACAGTTGCAGCCGGTCCATCCAGACGCCGAGCTGACCGCGGTCGGCGATGTACTCCAGGGTCTTCTGCTCGTTGAGCTCGCGTTGTGGGAGCAGCGCACCCGGGATCGCGGCGAGGGCGAGCAGGAACAGCAGGATCAGCGCGGTCCGCATCGACGTCAGCGAACGCCACAGGTTGCGCACCGGCCACAGCACCCGGCGACGGGCCCAATGGGGTTTCGGGGTGGGCTCGGGGGTGTCCACCTGCGGGCGGTCGGTCAGATCGGTCATGAGGCCAGCACTCAGATCGGTAGTTGGGTGTCGGTGACGAAACGGACCTGGACCCACACGATGAACTGGTCCCACCAGCCGGTCAGCAGGGCGATGCCGACCCCGATCAGCAGGACGCCGCCGATGACCTGGATCGTGCGCGCATTGCGGCGCAGCCAACCGAGACTGCGCAGGGCCCACGCCGAGGAGAACGCCAGAACCACGAAGGGCAGGCCCAGGCCCAGGCAGTAGGCGACGATGAGCGTCACGCCCTTGGCCGCCGTCGAACCCTCTGTCCCGCTGACCGTGGCGATCACCGCGGCCAGCGTCGGCCCGAGGCACGGCGTCCAGCCGAGCGCGAACACCGCGCCGAGCAACGGCGCGCCGACGAGGTTCGAGACCCGCCGCGGCTCGAAGCGGACCTCGCGCTGCAGCGCCGGGATGAGTCCGATGAACACCAGGCCCATCGCGATGGTGACGACGCCGCCGATGCGTTGCAGCAGTTCACGATTCATGATGAACGTGCTGGTCACACCGAGGACGGTCGCGGTGGCCGCGACGAAGACGACGGTGAAGCCGAGCACGAACAGACCGGCGGCGAGCGCGACCCGTGAGCGGCCGCTCTTGGCGCTCTCGCCCACCTTCACCGCGGGCGCCTCCGCCCCGACGAGACCCGCGAGATAGGACAGGTAGCCCGGGACCAAGGGGACGACGCAGGGAGAGGCGAAGGACACGAGTCCGGCGAGCAGGCACGCCGCGAAGGCGAGGAGGAGTGGTCCGCTGGAGACGGTGTCGGCGAACGTGTCGCCGATCGACGAGGCGAGCACCAGGGTGGTCGGTTCCAGGGTGGACGGATCCATCACACCTGCCCCGCCGGCTCGGCCGCGACGCGCTTGACGACCTCGTCGAGCTCGTTGTCGGGGACCGCCTTGAGGAACACCGCCGCCGGACGGTGCTCGCGATCGAGCACGATCGTCGTCGGCACCACCGAGGTGGGCGTGGTCAGCGCGGCGAGCGACATGCCCGGGAAGTCGTAGATCGACGGGAAGCCGACCTTGCGGTCGATCACGAAGTCCTTCGCCGACTCGCGGTCGTCGCGCAGGTTGATGCCGAGGAACTCCACACCGTCGGCGCGGTTGCGTTCGTAGACGCGCTCGAGGTCGTCGGCCTCACCGCGGCAGGGTCCACACCACGATCCCCACACATTGACGACGACGACCTTGTCCGCGAATCGGTCGTCGGACAGGGAGAGTGGCTGCTCGGTGACGAGGTCCTCGCCGGTGACGTCGGCGATCGGCTTGCGCTCGTCGGGCGCATAGGTGATGACGGTCTGCCCGCCCGGCGAGACGAACTGGAAGGTGTTCCCCTGCGCGACCGCATCGTCGCCGGTACTGCACCCGGCGACCAGCATGACCAGGGCCGACAGCATCGCCGGCAGGAGGAACTTGCGCACTACGTCAGACCTTCGATCGGAAAACTGTTGTTACCCGCTCACGCACCGGTGGCCAGTGGGTCCGAGGCCCCGGCCGGTTCGGAGTAGATGATGTCGACGAGGGCGTCGTCGTCGTAGATGAGGCTGGTCAGCGACGCCAGCGAGCACTGCCGGCGGCGCGGGTCGTGCCAGAGTCGCTGACCTTCGAGGAACCGGCGCAGCGTGTACACGGGGAGCTGGTGGCTGACGCAGACGGCTTCGTGACCGCGAGCGGCGTCGCGCGCCTTGTTGGCCGCTGCCAGCATGCGGTGCGCGAGCTGGATGTAGGGCTCCCCCCAGGAAGGTGTGAACGGGTCGCGCAATTTGGGCCAGTGCCGCGGCTTGCTCAGCGCGCCGTCGCCGACCGAGACCTTGAGACCCTCGAAGACGTTGTCGGCCTCGATGAGATCGTCGTTGGTGAGGATCGGGACCCCGTGCGCGGCAGCGATGGGTGTCGCCGTCTCCTGCGCGCGCTGCAGCGGCGAGGCGAACACGGCCTTGATGTCGTGGTCGGCGAGGGCGTCGGCGACCTTGCGCGCCTGCGCCTGGCCGTCGCCGGAGAGACGGAAGCCGGGTAGACGGCCGTAGAGGATGCCGTCGGGGTTGTCGACCTCTCCGTGGCGCATCATGTGGACGATCGTGTGCATCAGGCGTTGTCCCCCGGTGTGGCTGCGGTCGCGGCCGCCTGCGCTGCCGCGGGCAGCGCATCGGCGATCTGCGAGAAAGCATCCTCGTCGAGCGCCGCGGACACAAACCAGGCTTCGAAGGCGCTGGGCGGTGCATAGACGCCACGCTCGAGCAGAGCGTGGAAGAACGGCGCAAACCGCCAGGTCTGCGTGGCGGAGACGCCGGCGTAGTCGAGGATCGGGATGTCCGGGTCGGTAGTGAAGAACACACTCAGGAGGCTGCCCGCCTTCTGCACGCGGTGGGCCACCCCTGCCGCGGAGAGGGACTCGTGCAGCAGGGTCGCGAGTCGGTCGGCGTTGGCGTCGAGTGTCCGGTAGACCTCGACGTCGGCGTTGCGCAGGGTCGCGAGGCCGGCGGCGACGGCGACGGGATTCCCCGACAACGTGCCGGCCTGGTAGACCGGCCCGGTCGGTGCAAGCCGTTCCATGACATCTGCGCGGCCGCCGAACGCCGCGGCAGGCAGTCCCCCGCTCATCACCTTGCCGAAGGTGTAGAGGTCGCCGGCCACACCCTCGAGGCCGTACCAGCCGCTCGGGCTCACACGGAAACCGGTCATGACCTCGTCCATGATGAGCAGCGCCCCATGGCGTCGGGTGAGGTCGCGCAAGCCCGCGTTGAAGCCGTCGACCGGTGCAACGGCACCCATGTTGCCCGCGGCGGCCTCGGTGATGACGGCAGCGATGTCGTCGCCGAACTCGGCGAAGGCGTCGGCGACGGCCGTGAGGTCGTTGTAGGGCAGCACGACGGTGTCGTGCGCCGACGCGCCGGTGACGCCGGGACTCGTCGGCAGCCCCAGCGTGGCGACGCCGGAACCGGCGGCGGCCAGAAGCGCGTCGACGTGACCGTGGTAGCAGCCTGCGAACTTGATGATCTTGGACCGGCCCGTGAAACCGCGGGCGAGCCGGATCGCCGACATGGTTGCCTCGGTGCCCGAATTCACCAACCGGACTCGCTCGACGGGGTCGACGCGGCCGATGATCTCCTCGGCGAGTTCGATCTCGGCCTCGGTGGGCGCACCGAAGGACAGGCCGCCGGTGGCCGCCTCACGGACCGCCTCGACGACGGCCGGGTGGGCATGTCCCAGGATCATCGGACCCCAGGAGCTGACGAGGTCCACATAGTCGTTGCCGTCGGCGTCGGTGAGCCGGCATCCGGCCGCGGAGGCGATGAAGCGCGGGGTCCCGCCGACCGCGGAGAACGCGCGCACCGGAGAGTTGACGCCGCCCGGGATGGCCTGCGTCGCGCGGGTGAACAGCGCGGCGGAGGCGGCCGTTCCGGGAGCGGGCGTGGCAGCAGCGGAGGGGGTCACGGCCTACAGTGTTCCAAACGGCACCGGGTGACCCAAATCCTCGCTGGTCAGAGGGGGTCGACCCCGCCGTCGCGCGGGCCGGGACTACCCCGCGAGCGCCTTGCGGACCTGCTCGGCGATCGCCGCCTGGCCCTGTTCGTTGGGGTGCACCGCACCGGGGCCCGGGGTGGTCATCGGCTCGATCCAGCGCTGGTCGCCGGCACACGCGTCATGCCCTTCGGACACCTGTGACATGTCGACGAACTCGACTCCCTCGTCCTCCGCCGCGCGGCGGCCGTAGGTGTTCAGCGCCGTCTGGAGCTCACGGATCATCGGCACGTCGCCCTCGGCCAGCCGCATCTCGGGGTAGCAACCGATGGTCGGCGGGAGCAGCCACGGATACCCGGCAAGCAGGACGCGGGCGTTCGGCGCCCGGTCCTGGACGTCGCGCAACGCCTGACGGACGGCCGGGTAGATGTCGGCGGCGACCGGGTCGATCAGTGATCGGCCGTAGCGATCGGTGCACGGCGAGCCGGTGCGGTCGGCGTCGGCCACCTCGCGGCAGAGCCGTATCGCGCGACCGTAGGTCTGTTTGTCGTTGCCCCCGATCATGAGCGTCACGACGTCGGTGTCGTCGTCGAGCGCGTCGAGCTGCGGCGGCACACCCTGGTGCTGCGCCGCGCGGAGGTCCTCGGTGTCGGCGCCCGCGCAGCTGACGTCCGTGAGGTCGAAGTCCTCGTCCTCGGCGACGACGTGCGCGTAGTTCTTCGACGACCGCTGGCAGTAGATCGGTGAGTCCGCTTCCAGCGGGCTGACGCCGGTGCCTGCGCTGAAACTGTCGCCGAGGTTGACGTACTTCGTCGACCGGGCAGGCGTTTCCGTCGACTGGGCGTTGTTTTGCGTCGACTGGGCAGGCGTTTCCGTCGACTGTGCGTCGTTTGGCGCCGACTGTGCGCACCCGGCGAGAAGAACACCCGCCGCGACGATTCCGGTCACGGTCGCCAACAGCCTTCGTTTCGCCACGACGCCATCGTCACCGCATCTCGACCACTCGGCAACATCGCTGCTCAGCGGGTCGATCCCGAGGTCGGGAGTAGGGTTCGGATAGCAAACCGACGAGTGAGGATGTGACTTCCGATGAGTGGCGACGACACCGGCGACACGAACCTTCTCGACCCGCAGGTCGTGCTCGACGCGGTGCCGACCGGGCTCTGGATCGACGGGAAGTCCGTCCCCGCGGCGTCGGGGAACAGCTTCGACGTCTTCGATCCGGCCACCGAGCGATCGCTCGTCTCGGTCGCCGATGCCGGCGTCACCGACGCCCATGCCGCGCTGGAGGCCGCGGTCGCCGCGTCCGCGGACTGGGCGGCCACCGCACCGCGCGAGCGCGGGGAGATCCTCCGCCGGACCTTCGAACTACTCACCGACCGCGCCGACGACATCGCGATGCTGATGACGCTCGAACTCGGCCGTGCCCTACCCGACAGTCGCGCCGAGACCACCTACGGCCTGGAGTTCCTACGCTGGTTCGCCGAGGAAGCCGTGCGCATCGGGGGCCGGTTCAGTCCGGCACCGGCCGGAAACGGACGAATCCTGGTGGCCCATCAACCCGTCGGGCCGTGCCTGGCCATCACCCCGTGGAACTTCCCGCTCGCGATGGGGACGCGCAAGATCGGTCCCGCGCTCGCCGCGGGCAACGTGATCATCGTCAAACCGGCCCGCGAGACACCGTTGACGATGCTCGCCCTCGCCGACGCCTTTGCCGACGCGGGCCTGCCGCCGGGCGTGCTGTCGGTCCTGCCCACCACGTCGAGCGGTGAGGTGTCCTCGGCGCTGATCACCGACGACCGGATCCGCAAGATCAGCTTCACCGGTTCGACACCGGTGGGCCGCAGCCTGCTCGGCCAGGCCGCCGAACGGGTGCAACGCACGTCGATGGAACTCGGCGGCAACGCTCCTTTCCTGGTCTTCGACGACGCCGATGTCGACGCGGCCGTCGAAGGTGCGTTCGCCGCGAAGATGCGCAACGGCGGCGAGGCATGCACCGCGGCCAACCGGTTCCTGGTTCAGGCCGGTGTCGCCGAGGAATTCACCGAGAAGCTCGTGGCGAAGATGTCGGAGGTCCGGATGGGGCCGGGCTACTCCGACGGGGTGACCCTGGGACCGTTGGTGAACGCGGACCAGCGGGACAAGGTCACAGAGGCGGTCGAACAGGCCGTCGGCGACGGCGCCCGCGTGCGGCTGGGTGGTGAACGGCCGGGTGGTCGCGGCTTCTTCTATCCGGCAACAGTTCTCGACAACGTCGATCCGTACGCGCCGGTCACACGCGAGGAGATCTTCGGCCCAGTCGCGGTGATCAGCACCTTCGACGACGAGTCCGCGGGCATCGCGGCCGCGAACTCGACCGAATACGGCCTGGCGTCCTACTTCTACAGTCGCGACCTCGAGCGCTGCATGCGCGTCGCGGAGCGCCTGGATTCGGGGATGGTCGGGGTCAACCGGGGTGTGATCTCCGATGCCGCCGCGCCGTTCGGCGGCATCAAGCAATCCGGGATCGGACGTGAGGGCGGCAGCGAGGGCATCGACGAGTACCTGTCGGTGAAGTACATCGCTCTGACCTGACCTTCTTCCGGGCTGTTCCATCGTTCGACGGCGGTCAACGATTGTTACGTATGTGACTAGTGATGCAGGTGTTATCAATCTGAAACCTGCACGACCGTACTGATCTCTAGTATCGGTCACCATGCGTCGTAGAACCTCTCGGTCCGTCATGGCCGCGGCCGCAGTCGCCACGGCGGCGGCGGTGGCCATCACCGTCGCGCCGTCAGGACCGGCCCCCCACGTCGAAAATGCCGCAATCAGTACCGATTTCGGTAGCGTCGACCTCGGCAGCTCAGAGCTCGGTACCCCGAACAGCAACTTCCTCTGGCAGAGCCCGCCGACTCGCTACATCGTCGTACTGGGTGCCAAGTTCGGCGTTCTCGGCCAGACCCCCGACGTTCTGAAGCGCAGGCTCGACGTCGCGGCGAACCTCGGCAAGAAACACCCGTTCAACCGCATGATCGTCTCCGGCGGCGACACCCACTGGCTGCCCGTCACCGAAGCCCAGTTCATGAACCTCGGCCTGATCCGACGCGGAATCCCCATGTGGCAGATGGTCAACGAGGGACGGTCGACGTCGACCGTACAGAACGCGCACTACACCGTCGGCATGCTCAAGGCCATGGGTGCGAACGGGGCCATCATCGTGACCAACGGCTTCCACATGGAACGCGCGATGAAGAACTTCCGCGACGCGGCCCGGAAACAGAACGCCCGCATCGAGTTCCGGTCGGCGTACGCCTGACGTCGACCGTGCGTCTTATCCCGTCGACCGTGCGTCCGATCCCGTCGACTGTGCGTCGCAGATCGACGACACAGTGATCAGTACGCACCTCGTGCCTTCATCGCTTTGATGATCTCGACGATGATCCCGAACGGCTCGTCACGAAGGCGACGCCGGTCGACCCGGATCATGATCCACCCCTGCTCACGCAGTGAAGCGTCCCGCGCTTCATCCCGAGCACTCTGCTCCGGTGACGAGTGGAAGTCCTCGCCGTCGTACTCGACGCCTATCTTCAATGCTTCGTATCCCAGATCGATTCGCGCGAAGGGGTTTCCGCTTCGATCGGTCACGACGATCTGCAGATCCGGTGTGGGAAGCTCCGACCGGAACATGAGGAGCCGCACCCAGCTCTCGGGTGGAGACTCGGCTCGGTCGTCGATCAGAGAAGCGAGCTCACGGATCTGACGGACATGGCGTCGTCTCCGTTGAGCATCGGCGTAGCGGGCGACGGCCAGGTTGTCCAGATCGGTGGCCCTGGCCAGGGAGTCGAGATAACCGAGCGCAAGCCAGGCCGGCTGCATGCGACCGATGTCAAAGGCCGTCCGGAGGGGTGTCGTGACCCGCACGCCGTCGACAACGCACCAATCCGACGGGTCGATGTCGAATCGGTGAGTAATGGTTCCCTTGGCGGGCCGTCCTGATCCGTTCGCCGGTCGGACGAGTTCGATGGTGAAGTCGTCGTCGTACCACGCCGATCCGAGAAGTATCGACGCCGCCATCCCCGCCACGACGGGCTCGCCTTGCGCACTCGCAGCGACTCCGAGAATGCGCTGGCGGGCGGTGAGCAAGGTCGACCGCTCGATGAAGTTGCTGCCTCGCAGATGCCGGAACCCGGCGTCGAACTGATCCGACGTCCCTTCCCGGAGCACCACCTCGTTGCGCGTGGTCAGG
Organism: Gordonia sp. NPDC058843; assembly: GCF_042743165.1. Taxonomy (NCBI): domain Bacteria; kingdom Bacillati; phylum Actinomycetota; class Actinomycetes; order Mycobacteriales; family Gordoniaceae; genus Gordonia; species Gordonia sp. NPDC058843. The sequence continues at coordinate 222,383 of NZ_JBHYNC010000002.1, read as the reverse complement.
GAAACGGGACCGGTCTCGAATGTCGTCATACTCACTCGGACGCAGCGGAGGCCATCTTGGTTTCATGTGCCCACCCGAGCACGGGCACGGTCGACCGCAGGCCGCCGACCCGAAAGCTCTACAGCCGACGAAGTCGGACGCACAGTCAACGCGAAACGATGCACGGTCAACGGAATCCGGCGCACAGTCGACGGGAGCGGGCGGTACGAAACGACATTCGCCCCGCCGGTCGAAACCGGCGGGGCGAATGTCGTTGGTTTCGACGCGGCTCAACCAGCGGGGTGGGCGATCAGCGCAGCAGCGCGCGGCTCATGACGACGCGCTGGATCTGGTTGGTGCCCTCGTAGATCTGGGTGATCTTGGCATCACGCATCATCCGCTCGACGGGGAAGTCGCGGGTGTAGCCGGCGCCGCCGAAGAGCTGGACGGCGTCGGTGGTGACCTCCATCGCGACGTCGGAGGCGAAGCACTTCGACGCCGAGGAGATGAAGCCCAGGTTCTTCTCGCCGCGCTCGGCGCGGGCGGCCGAGGTGTAGACCATGAGGCGAGCGGCCTCGACCTTCATCGCCATGTCGGCGATCATGAACTCGACGCCCTGGAACGAGCTGATCGGCTTCCCGAACTGCTTGCGGTCCTTGACATATGCGATCGCCTGGTCGAGTGCGCCCTGCGCGATGCCGACGGCCTGCGCGCCGATGGTCGGGCGGGTGTGGTCGAGGGTCTGCAGCGCGGTCTTGAAGCCGGTGCCCTCGTCGCCGATGATGCGGTCGAGCGGGATGGTGCAGTCCTCGAAGTACAGTTCCGCGGTCGGCGAGCCCTTGATGCCGAGCTTCTTCTCCAGCGGGCCGACGGTGAAGCCGGGGTCGTCCTTGTGCACCATGAACGCGGAGATGCCGTTGGCCTTCTTCTCCGGGTCGGTCACGGCCATGACGGTGTACCAGGTCGACTTGCCGCCGTTGGTGATCCAGCACTTGGAGCCGTTGAGCACCCAGTTGTTGCCGTCCTTGCGCGCACGGGTCTTCATGCCCGCCGCTTCGGAGCCGGCTTCACGCTCGGACAGTGCGTACGACGCCATGGCCTCACCGGAGGCGATGGACGGGAGCACTTGCTGCTTGAGCTCGTCGGAGCCGTTGAGGATGAGGCCCATGGTGCCGAGCTTGTTGACGGCCGGGATCAGCGACGACGAGGCGTCGACACGGGCGACCTCCTCGATGACGATGCAGGCGGCGATGGAGTCGCCACCCTGGCCGCCGAACTCCTCGGGCACGTGGATGGCATTGAAACCCGACGCGACGAGGGCGTCGAGGGCCTCCTGCGGGAATCGGGAGTTCTCGTCGACGTCGGCGGCGTGGGGCTCGATCTCCTTCTCCGACAGCGCACGGATCGCCTCACGCAGCGCGATGTGCTCTTCCGGGAGCTCGAAGACGTTGAAGTCGGGATTTCCGTAACCCATGACAACTCCTCACGGCACCTGAGGTGCCTGTTCGTTCCCGGCACGCATGTACCGGCAGATGTTGACGACCAGTGCAACACGGCACTCAGTGCCATGTCAATCCACGCGAACCCTTACCCCGCCGATTGTCCTGGAATCGGCGACGAATGTCCCGCGGCTGTTCGCGAGACTCAGCCCTCGCCCAGCTCTTCGGCCACCCGACGTGCGACTTCCGCCGGTGACGTCCCCGTCGGATAGGTGACGACAGTGACCCGTCTGTCCGATTTCTGCGCCGCCGGCGACCCACCCGGGCCGCGCCCGGCACCGAGTGCCATCGCAACTCGGGACAGCTCCACACGCAGCCGTTCCGGTGTCGCCCGGTCGTCGCCGCGGATCATCTGCCTGAGCAGGAAGTTGTGGGTACCCGTGACCGCCGCGACATAGGCGACCACGTGAACCGGAGACTCATCGGGCAGCCGTGCGCGCAGGAACTCCTCGAAGGCGCCCTGGTACCGATACGTCGTCACCAGTTCGCGATCGCGCAGCGCCGGTACCTCCTGCACCACCTGAGCCCGGCGCACCGCGAGGTCCCGGTCGCGGACGAAATGAGCGAAGACCAGTTCGGCCGCGCCACAGACTGCCAGCCAGGGGTCGTCGTCGGAGTCGGCGAGCCGATCGCCAACCTGCGCGAGCAGCGACTCGTGATCGGCGAAGATCACGTCCTCCTTCGACCCGAACTGCCGGAAAAACGTCCGACGTGACATGCCCGCGGCGGCCGCGAGCTGGTCGACCGTCGTCGACTCGTAACCGTGCTCACTGAACAGCCTGATCGACTCGGCGACGACGCGCGTGCGGAACGCGGCCGGATCGGTGTCCGCGACTGACATGGGTCAAGTATCACCACACCGAGTCGACGCGGCCTGCGGGCCGGTCCCGAGGAGGGGGTTCGGTGCCGACCTGCGCAGCGGATCGGTGCGCATTACTCATCAGTAGCGACCGCCACAAAAGCTGGGTCCGACGCCAGGTCACTACGTACGGTGGAGCCATGGCAACCCCCACTGCTCCCACCGAGAAGACTCCCACCGAGAAGACTCCTTCGACGACGAGTCCGACTCCCATCGCCACCGAACCGACCGTCGACGACCCGGTGACGCCGGCCTCTGTCTCCGCCGACGACGAACTGTCCGCGGACGAGCGGGCCCTGCTGGTCGACAATCTGCGGTTCGTCCTCGACGGTCGCTGGCGGACGACGAGGGAGACGGTGCGGGCGAACTCGAATCGCGCCGACCTGCTGCCCGATCCGGCTCGGACACTCGACGAGGCCCGCGCCCACACCCTCGAGGTGATGCGCGATCTGGCCTCCCAGGGTTTCGCAGCCGCCGGTTTCGCCGAAGACCACGGCGGCAGCGGTGACATCGGCGCGTCGATCACCGCCATCGAGATGCTCGGCTATGCCGACCTGTCCCTCATGGTGAAGGCGGGTGTGCAGTGGGGCCTCTTCGGCGGCGCCGTCGAGAACCTCGGCACCGCACGGCATCACGACAAGTACGTGCCCGGGATCATCGACCTGAGCGTCCTCGGTTGCTTCGCGATGACCGAGACCGGGCACGGCTCGAACGTCCAGGCCATCGAGACCACGGCGACCTACGACCGCGATGCCCGCGAGTTCGTGATCAACTCCCCGACCCCGTCGTCCCGCAAGGACTACATCGGCGGCGCCGCCGCGCACGCCCACTACGCCGCGGTGTTCGCACAGCTCGTGACCGGCGCACCCGACGAAGAGGCCGAAGGCCGTGGCGTGCACTGTTTCGTGGTGCCGATCCGCGACGAGGACGGCAACGACCTGCCCGGTGTCACCACCAGCGACTGCGGATACAAGGGCGGACTCGCCGGCGTCGACAACGGCCGGATCATGTTCGACAACGTCCGCATCCCCGCGGAGAACCTGCTCAACCGGTACGCCGACGTGGCCGAGGACGGCAGCTACAGCTCGCCGATCGAGAACACCAACCGTCGCTTCTTCACCATGCTCGGCACGTTGATCCGTGGTCGGGTGAGTGTCGCGGCGACCGCTGGCGCCGCCGGCCGTAAGGCGCTGGCGCTGTCCACCCGCTACGGACTGATCCGCAAGCAGTTCGAGGCGCCCGAGGGCACCGACGAGATCACCGTGATGGATTACCTCGGACACCAGCGAAAGCTGTTGCCCCTCATCGCCAAGTCGTACGCGATCGGCTTCGCGCAGAACGAGATCGTCGACGAGTTGCACGAGGTGCAGTCCGTAGCCCCCGACGACTCCGATGCCGGACGTCAGCGCCAGCTCGAGGGTCAGGCCGCCGGCCTCAAGGCCTACGCCACCTGGCACGCGTCGCACGCAATCAATGTCAGTCGCGAAGCCTGTGGCGGCGCAGGTTATCTCGACGAGAACCAGTTGTCGATCATGCGTGGCGACATCGACGTGTTCACCACCTTCGAGGGCGACAACACGATCATGACGCAGCTCATCGCCAAGGAGCTGCTGTCGGCGTACTCCGAAGACGTGCAAGGACTCTCGGCCGGCGGCTGGGTGCGGTTCATCGCCGGGATGGCTCGCGACGTGGTGGCCGAGAAGACTGCGGTCCGGCAGGTCGTGCAGACCCTGCTCGACGGTTCCGACGAAGACACCGAGAAGTCGGCACTCACCGACCGCAGCACGCAGATCCGGTTGTTCCGCAACCGCGAGGATCACCTCGTCCGCACGTGTGCGCAACGTCTCCGCCGCGCCCTCGACGACGACAACAACGCCTTCGAGGTGTTCAACAACGCGCAGGACCACCTGTTGAAGGTGGGACACGCCCACATCGAGCGCGTCGTGCTCGAAGCCTTCGTCGAGGCGATCGAGAACTGCGATTCGCGGTCCGCAGCAGACCTTCTGGGCAAGGTGTGCGACCTGTACGTCTACTCGGCACTGGAGGACGACCTCTCCTGGTTCATGATGCACCGTCACATCTCGGTGGAGCGTGCCAAGGCGATCCGCCGCGGCGTGAACGAGCTCTGTCAGGAACTGCGCCCACACGCACGCTCACTCGTCGACGCATTCGGTGTCCCGGAGGAACTGCTGCGCGCGCCCATGCTGCAAAACGGCTGACTCCCGGCCACCGAGACCAGGGCGGCCACCGTCGACAAGACGGTGGCCGCTCGTCGTTCTCGGTGCCGGAGTTTGACCATCGGCGACGGGGGCATACTGCCGCCGACTCCGCGGTGGAGACCTCGCTGCGGTCGGGCGCGCGTGCGTCCACTCGACAACCGGAGTATCCATGAGCGCACTTCCCGACCTCGTCTCCATGCCGTTCCGCTGGCTCAGCGCCCTCCGGCACGCCCGGGTGTTCCACCCCGACGGCCTGCTGTGTGGAGGCCGCGCCGCGCTGTCCGCCGACCACCCACTGCCCTTCCGCAGTGGCCCCGTGTCGGTGCGGGTGTCGAAGGGAATCGGTACCCCGGGTTCGCTCCCCGACATCGTCGGGCTGGCGATCCGTTTCCCGTCGACCGGTCAGGGCACGGTCGGCAACGGCGGCGTCTCGCCGTCGACCGACGCCGCCGGCGCCTGGGATCTCCTGCTCGCCGGACCGGCTCCGCTGGCCGGCCGCCTGCCCGTGCCTCTCCCGACGACGCACTGGGCCACCGCGGTGTCGAGCCTGACGCCCTACCGGTGGGACGGCGACCTGTACTGGATTCGTGCCCGCATCCTCGAACCATCGGATTCCGCTGGGCTGTCGATCGAGGACCTGGCGGCTCGACTACGCCGCAACGAACCGATCGTGATCGTCCTGGAGGCAGGTGCCAGACGGTTCGTACCCGTGGTCCGGATCGAACTCGACCACGTTCTCACCGGGCTCGACGTCGACTTCGATCCGATCCTGCACCGTCCGAGCGGCGTCGAGTTCGCGCCGTCCTGGCTCGGCGACCTACGCCGCCGCGCCTACCGCGACAGCCGGGACGGGCGTCACTCCGTCACGCCCTGATCTCCCGTCACGCCCTGATCCCCCGGTTTCCGTCCGGCATCCGGGGTCCCCCGCGGGGGCAGCCCCAAACGGACCGCCTCATGCGCCTGTGTGAGCTCGCTCCGCAGCCTCTCGACGTCCCGGGCCCATGCTTGCGCGAGCCTTCCCGATGTCAGCTCCACGCCGATGCCGCTGCGGCGTCGAGGGACGCCGTGCAGCTCGCCGAGCGCGGAGGCACTCTCCCAGTCCTCCGGGGTGTGGCCGTGATTGGGCGGGAAGATCTTCGCGATGTCGGCGAGCGGGGTCGTGACCGCACCCTGCCGCAGGGTGGTCTCGGTGAGTTCGACGCTGACGTGACGGCGGGCGGCGGACACCTGCACCAGGGAGAAGCCGAGCAGGAGCACGAAGAAGATCGCCAGCACCGGCCAGTGCACCTGACCGGGCCCGGCGACCTCCATCGCCAGGACCGACCCGACCAGGATCGGACCGATGAGGACCACCCACCAGCTGCCGCCGGATTCCGCGAACAGGACCTCCCCCGCGGGTTCGACGGGTTCGGGTTGTTCCATGGCGTCGTCTTCGGCGGCCTCAGGTTCTGCAGTGTCGGGTTCTGCAGTCTCGGGTTCTGCGGGCTCGCGGCCGTCCGGGTCGTCGGTCACGGGTTCTTCTCACGCGAGCGTGCCGGAGGCTCCGGGGCCTTGCCGGTGAACCAGGCCTCGGCGGGCGGCCGGTAGGCGAGCAACGACCCGAAGAGGCCGACGATCCCCGCGAGCAACGGGAACGCGAAGAAGTTCATCCCGAGGCTGAGGAACAGCAGCATGGCCACGACGACCAGGGTCAGCGCAGCCAGCGACGAGCGCCACCTCGCGTCCCCGGTGAATGCCTTGCTGCCGAGCAGGATGTAGGCGACGCCCACGACGGCGACCATCGCGCCCAGCACCCCGGATGTCACCGTCCCGGAGTCGCCGACCGCAGACACGACGACCACCAGCGCGCCGAGAGCGATCAGCAGCGCTCCCGAGGTCAACCAGCATCGGTAGGCCCAGACGACGAGTTTCGGACGCAGCGCCGGATCGGGACTTGTCACTGGTTCTTCGGTCCTTCGTTCTGATTCTCGGAGCCCGGGTTCTCGGGCCCCTCGGAGTGCGGGGTGACGCGCTCGGCCCATGGGTCGCTGTCACCATACGGCCTATTCTCACCGTACGGGCGATGGTCATAGGGGTTCTGGCCGTAAGGATTCTGGCCATACGGGTTCTGGCCGTAGGGGTTCTGTCCATACGGGTTCTGTCCGTACGGGCTCTGGCCGTAGGGGTACGGCTGCATCGGCGGGTGGACCGGCTGTGGTTTGCGCGCCTGCGCCATGGCGCGGCAGTACTTCTCGGAATCGCCACGCATCAGCAGCACGGTCGCACCGAGCGCCGCGACGCCACTGATCACCTGCGGGATCATCGCCCACGCCGGCGACGTGTCACCGAACAGCGAGAACAACAGACTGACCACGACGTAGACGCCCATCGCCGACAACACGACACGCGCCCAGTTGTAGCCCTTCCGGGTGAACCAGACGAACAGCGCGGTGATCGCGGTCAAGAACAGCGAGGTCGCGACCAGTACGCCCACTACAAAGCCCGACGAGGTCATGAAGTCCACCTGTTCGGGCGGGACACCCTCCTGCGGGGTCGCGCGCACCTGATCGCGGATCATGTCGACGAAGGTGCCCGTCTGCGCGAACAACGCCACGATCTGTCCGACGATCACCACCACCCACAACTCGACGGCGATGGAGACGGAGTCGGGGATCTTCGGTCGCGACGGCGCGCCGGGGTCGGACGCGGGCGCGGGGTCGTACGGTGCGGACATGGGACCAGCCTAGTGAACCGCGGGATCACCACGTGCGCCGTGCGCGGGTCACCCGCCGCGCGAGGGCGTCACGACAGGCGTCGGGCCACCTCGGCCGCCCAGTAGGTCAGGATGATCGACGCACCGGCCCGTCGGATGGAGGTCAGCGATTCCAGGATCGCGGCGTCCCGGTCGATCCAACCGCGTTCGGCGGCGGCGGTGATCATCGAGTACTCGCCGCTGATCTGGTAGGCCGCGACCGGGACGTCACTCAACTCGGCGACGTCGCGCACGATGTCGAGGTAGCTCATCGCCGGTTTCACCATCACGATGTCGGCACCCTCCTCGAGGTCCAGGCGGACCTCGCGCAGCGCCTCGACCCGGTTGGCCGCGTCCTGCTGATACGTGCGCCGGTCTCCCTGCAATGACGAGCCGACCGCTTCCCGGAACGGACCGTAGAACGCCGAGGCGTACTTCGCGGCGTAGGCCAGGATGCCGGTGTCGGTGAAACCCTGCGCGTCGAGGGCTGCGCGGATCGTGGCGACCTGGCCGTCCATCATCCCGCTCGGCCCGAGGAGATGCGCACCCGCTCGCGCCTGCGCCAGCGACATCGACACGTAGCGGTCGAGGGTCTCGTCGTTGTCGACGCGCCCCCGGTCGTCGACGACGCCACAGTGCCCGTGATCGGTGAACTCGTCGAGGCACGTGTCGGCCATCAGGACCGTGGTGTCCCCGAGGTCGTCGGCGAGGGTGCGCAGGGCCCGGTTGAGAATTCCGTCATCGGCGTCGGCGCCCGACCCGGTCGCGTCCTTGTCCTCCGTACGCGGCACACCGAACAGCATCAGCCCGCCGACACCGGCCGCGACCGCCTCGGCCGCGGCACCGCGCAGCGAATCCATCGTGTGCTGCACGACCCCGGGCATCGACGAGATCGCCACCGGCTCGTCGATGCCGTCCGCGACGAACATCGGCAACACCAGATGTCGCGGCTCCAGCGAGGTCTCGGCGACCAGCCGGCGCATCGCCGGGGTGGTACGCAGGCGCCGGGGCCGGATCACAGGTGGCATCGGGGTCTCCTTCGAGCTCACGAACGCGAGCGGCGAGACTTCTTGCGCGGGGGCGGAAGTGCACCCTCTGCCCGCAGCCGGGCGGCGTGCTCGGCAAGTGCGTCGACGAGCTCGAGCACCGATGCGTTCTCCGGCTGCACGTCCACCCGCAGCCCGAATTCCGTTGCGGTCTCGGCGGTCTTGGGGCCGATGCACGCGACGATCGTGCGCGCGTGCGGCTTCCCGGCGATGCCCACGAGGTTGCGCACCGTCGAGCTGGAGGTGAAGCAGACCGCGTCGAAACCGCCGGTCTTGATCATCTCGCGGGTCTCGGCGGGCGGCGGTGCCGCGCGCACGGTGCGGTAGGCGGTGACGTCGTCGATCTCCCAGCCGCGGTCGCGCAGACCCTCGGACAGCGTTTCGGTGGCGATGTCCGCACGCGGCAGCAGGATTCGGTTCACCGGGTCGAAGACGTCGTCGTAGGGCGGGAATTCCTCGAGCAGCCCCAGCGAGCTCTGCTCACCTGACGGCACGAGTTCGGGGTTGATCCCGAAGGACCGAACCTTCTCGGCGGTGGCCTCACCGACGCAGGCGATCTTGACGCCGGAGAACGCGCGGGCGTCGAGCCCGAACTCGGCGAACTTCTCCCACACCGCGCGGACCGCGTTGGTGGAGGTGAAGACCACCCATTGGTAGCGCCCGTCGACGAGGCCCTTGACGGCGCGTTCCATCTGCGCGGGACTCCGCGGCGGCTCGACCGCGATGGTCGGCACCTCCTTGGGCATCGCGCCGTGGCTGACGAGCCGCTCGCTCATGTCGCCGGCCTGGTCCTTGGTGCGCGGAACCAGAACGGTCCAGCCGTACAGGGCGCGCGACTCCCACCACGACAGCTTGCCGCGGGCGCCGACGACCTTGCCGACCGTGACGATCAGCGGCCCGGTGAGGGCGTTGCCCTGCTCGTTGAGCGTCGCGAGCGTGGCCTCGATGGTCCGCTGCGCACAGGTGGTGCCGTTGATGGTGATGGCGGCCGGGGTCTGGGGCGCCATGCCGTGCTCGGTGAGCGCGCTCGCGGTCTCGGCCAGATGGCCCGATGTCGCGTGCAGCACCAGCGGGCCCGGAGCGGCGGCCAGCGCCGCCCAGTCGACCTCGCCGCGCACATCGGCCTCGGTATGGGTGGAGCCGAGAGGCATGCCCGCGTAGCTCGGGACCACCGAGGCGGCCGGTAGACCCGGCAGCACCTCGAAGGTGACCGACGTGCGGGCGACGGCGTTGACCTCGGCGAGGACCGAGTCGGTCGTCAGCGGGTCTCCGGCGACCACACGCACGACATCGTCGCCGTTGCGGGCCGCGGCGACGAGCGTCTTGGCGACCTCGGCCGGATCGCCGAGCGCCGGGCGGACCACCGACTCCTCGTCGACCTGTCCGGCATCGGCCCTGCCGGCCTCGTCACCGACGGCCTGCGGCTCGTCGGCCGGCGCACCGGGCGTGGCCGCGGCGTCGTCGGCCGGTTTCTCGGCCTTCTTGGTGGATCGGCGAGTGTCGTCGGCGGGTTCGTCGCGATGCGCACTACCGATCAGCGACACCACCGGCGCGGGCACATCGGGGTCGATGTAGGCCGTGGTCGCGTTGGTGATCACGGTGCGTGCCCGCACGGTGAGCAGGTCTGGGTCGCCTGGACCCGACCCGACGAACAGGATCCGTCCGGGATTTGCCTTCTTCGTACGGCTCATGGTTCGCACTCTCCTGCCCTCGTGGAGGGCTGCAGTTCGTTCTCTGCTAGGGAGAGTTGACGAGTTCGCCCGCTCCCAGCTCCAGCAGTTCGGCGGCGAGATCCTTGCCCAGCTGAACGGCACGATCGACCGGGCCCACCACCGAAGCGCGGATCACGTCCGACCCGTCCTCGGCCGCCACCGCCGCACGGAGCGACAGTTCGGCGAAGATGCGCCCGTCCTCATCGATCGACTCGACCACCTCGGCAATCGCACCGACCGGCGCGGTACATCCGGCTTCGAGAGCCGCGAGTACCGCCCGTTCGGCATCAATGGCCGCGCGGGTGGACTGGTCGTCCAACTCGGCGAGAATTCTCACCAGTTCGGCATCGTCTGAGCGGCACTCCACAGCCAGTGCTCCCTGCGCCGGAGCCGGCAGCATGACCACCGGTTCGAGCGCCTCGGAAACCACTTCGGTCCGTCCGATCCGCACGAGTCCGGCGCGGGCGACCACGACTGCGTCGAGTTCGCCGCTGGCGACTTTGCCCAACCGAGAATCTAGGTTGCCTCGTAGGGGGCGGATTTCCAAACCGAGACCCAATGCTCTAAGCTGCGCCGCCCGCCGCGGGGCGGAGGTGCCGATGACCGAGCCGGGCGGGAGTTCGCCGAGCACGAGTCCGTCGCGCGCGACCAGGGCGTCCCGGGGATCGACGCGCGTCGGGACAGCCGCGATCGTGAGGTCGTCCTCGGGGGCAGTCGGGAGGTCTTTGTAGGAGTGGACCGCGACGTCGACCTCGTCGTTCCGCAGCGCGACGCGGATGGCGGTGGTGAACACGCCGACACCGATCTCGGCCACGGGCGCCGCCGAGGCGTCACCGGCGGTCTTGATGATGACCAGCTCGGCGGGATGCCCGGCGGCGGTCAGCGCATCGGCGATGGTCTGCGACTGGGTCCGGGCCAGCAGGGAGCCCCGCGTACCGATCCGGATCGGCGCGGTGGGAGTTTCGCTCATCGGTCACCCAGCTCGCCGGCCGCGTCGCCCGAAGGCAGGCCACCGAGATGATCGGGAGCCGAAACTGCCTCGGCTGCACCGGGTTTGAGTTCGAACAGCTCGCGTAGCGCCTCGGCGTAGTGGTCCCCGTTCGGGGTCGACGCCAGTTGCTTGACCCGCACGGTCGGTGCGTGCAGCAGCTTGTCGACGACGCGGCGGACCGTCTTGGCGACCTCGTCGCGCTGGGCGCCCTCGAGGTCGGGGAGGCGGGTCTCGAGCCGCAGGATCTCGGCCTCGACGACGTCGGCCGCGCGCTGACGCAGGGCCGCGACGGTCGGGGTGACCTCGGCCTGACGCTGATGAGTGAGGTAGTCGGCGAGCTCGGCGGCGACGATCGACCGGGCCGCGAGGGTGTCGTTCTCGGCGGCCTGGGTCTCGGAGTCGCCGCGCAGCCCCTCGATGTCGACGATGTGCACGCCGGGCAGCCGGGCCGCGGCGGGGTCCACGTTGCGCGGGAGCCCGAGGTCGCAGATGACGAGGGGCGCCAGGTTCGCATCGCGGGCGGCGAGTGCCGAGTGCACCGACCCCACGCCGACGACCGCGCCGATCGCGCCCGTACACGTGACGACGACGTCGGCGGTGGCCATCGCCTCGGGGAGGTCGTCGAGCCCGACGCCGCGGACGCTGATGCCGTGATTGGCGGCGATGTTGCCTGCGAGATGGTCCGCCTTGTCGACGGTGCGGTTCACGACGACCATCTCGGTCACGCCTTCGCGGGCCAGCTGCGCAGTGGCCAGACCGCCCATGGCGCCGGCACCGACGACGACCGCGCGGCGCAACCGGTGCGCACCGGTCGCGGGATCGGTGAGCAGCGTCTTGGCGCGGTGCAGCGCGACGGAGACCACCGAGGCACCCGCCCGGTCGATCCCGGTCTCGGTGTGCACGCGCTTGCCGACGCGCAGCGCCTGCTGGGCCAGCTCGTGCAGGACACGTCCGGCGGAGTCGTTGGCGTCGGCGCTGAGGTAGGCGTTGCGGATCTGGCCGAGGATCTGCTGCTCTCCGACGACCAGCGAGTCGAGACCGGCCGCGACGGTGAAGAGATGTTCGACGGCGGCCTCGGAGTAACGGACGTAGGCGTGGCGGGTCATCTCGTTGACGGTCATGCCGGAGTGGTCACCGAGGACCGTGCCGACCGCCTCGAGCGCCGGGTGGAAGGCGTCGACGACGGCGTAGATCTCCACCCGGTTGCAGGTGGAGACGAGCATGGCCTCGGAGATCGCCCGCGAGGAGAGCAGCTCGTCGATGAGTTTGGGGCGGTCGTGGTCGGAGACCGACAACCGCTCGAGCACCTCGACCGGAGCACTGCGGTGCGATACCCCGAACAACAGAACACTCACGCTGTCACCGTTTCTTCACCCATTGCGTTTCCCTGGTGCCCACGAGCCGGCTTCGTTCCGCGCGGCTCCTTGACGTCGTCGCGCGAGCCGCGAGAGGCCTGGAAAGCCAACACCTGTAGTTCCAAGGCTAGATCAACTTGTCTGACGACAACATCCGACTCCGCCGGAAGCGACACAGGCGTGACGTTGAGCACCTGCCGGACACCCGCGGCGACGAAGGCGTCGAACGCTCGCCGGGCGTCGTCGTCGGCCGTGGCGATCACCGCGATCTCGACCGTCGGGACGGCTCGTGCGCAGACGGTCGCGATATCGGTCAGCGGTGCGACCTGCGGACCGCCGGATTCCAGGACCGTGCCGGTCAGGGCGGGATCGGCGTCGAACATCGCGACGACCCGGAACCCGCGACCGAACCCGGCGTGCGACAGCAGTGCGCGGCCGAGCGAGCCGGCGCCCGCGAGTGCGACGGTGTGGATGCTGTCGGTGTGCAGGGTCATCGAGATCCGGGCGGTCAGGCGCCCGACGTCGTATCCGACCCCGCGGACACCGTTGGCGCCGACGTACGAGAGGTCCTTGCGCAGGATCGCGGGGTTGACCCCGGCCGCCGTCGCGAGTTCGCCGCTGGATGCCAGCAGGATGCCCCGGCGGCTGAACGAGCGCAGCACGTGGAGGTAGGTGGCCAGCCGGGCCACCGTGGGACCGGGGATGTCGGCGGGTGTGTCGGTGGTGGGTGTGGCGGTTACGGGTGCCACGGCAGACGCAGGAGGGTCGGCGTCAGCCGACTTCGCACGCTCCGCGCCCACACTCACTCCCGCACATCCGTCGGCGTCCACCAGACACCGAGACCCGACTCGTCCCAACCAACCGAGGATATAACTTGCCTGTGAATCTGTTCACAGGACCCCTCGGGGCCGGTCGTGCTGTGTTAGGCGTCGCTTCGACAGCGCGAGCCGGTCAGCGCCGCGGAGCGAGATCGGCCCGCAGCCGCGGTTCGTCGACCTCCCAGTAGCTGTGTTCGTCGCCGTCGAGGAGGACCACGGGAAGTCGGTCGCCGAACTCAGCGCGGACGTCCGGACGTCCCTCGTCGGCCGCCCGATCGACGTCGACCTCGGTGAATTCGACACCCAGCTCGGCGCAGATCCGCGTCAGGTCGGCGCGGGCCGCAGCACAGGCCTGGCACCCCGCGCGGGTCAACAGTTCCACCGTCATGGCGACCATCCTCCCAGCGTCCCCATCGGGCGATCACCCGGGTGACGCCGCCTCGCGCGGTGTGCGATCCGACACCGTGTGAGGGGAATCGGATCCCGGGTGGCGGCCGCTAGGCTGTACCCGGCAAGCAGTGCTGGCGCTACGCGTGGGAGGTGGGCAGTGGGCGAGATCCCGGGCCCGGAAGACCGGCAGGACGACGAGACGCCCGACGACGCCACACTCCCGCCCAATCCGATGCAGGGTGACGGCCCGACCGGTGACGACTGGGAGGCGCACGCCGCAAGCGTCGAGTTCACCGACGATTTCGACGAGGACGCCGAACTCCACGAGCTCGCCGACGACGAGACCAACCGGGTAACCACCTGGATCTCCCAGCGGGCGACCGCGGCCACCGGTCGCTTCCGCCAGACCGCGCACGAGCTGCGCCAGACCCTCGCCGGTGAGGCGAGTGCCAAGGCCGCCGTCGACTCGCTGCGGTCGCGCGAGACGGCCGACATCCCGGGCGAACCCCGACGCGACCTCACCGCCGCAGCCTTCTTCGACGTCGACAACACCTTGGTCCAGGGCGCGTCGATCGTGCACTTCGCCCGCGGACTGGCCGCGCGGAAGTACTTCACCTACAGCGACATCATGGATTTCGCCTGGACCCAGGCCAAGTTCCGGATCACCGGCAAGGAGAACGCCCGCGACGTCGCGGAGGGCCGGGAGAAGGCGCTGTCGTTCATCGCGGGCAAGCCGACCTCCGAGCTCGTCGAACTCGGTGAGGAGATCTTCGACGACTACATCGCCGACAAGATCTGGCCCGGCACCCGGGCGCTTGCCCAGCGCCACCTCGACGCAGGACAGCAGGTGTGGCTGGTGACCGCGACACCCGTCGAGCTCGCGCAGACCATCGCCGACCGCCTGGGACTCACCGGCGCGCTGGGCACCGTCGCCGAGAGCGTCGACGGGGTCTTCACCGGCCGGCTCGTCGGAGACATCCTGCACGGCCCCGGTAAGGCCCATGCCGTGCGCGCTCTCGCGATTCGGGAGGGGCTCAACCTCAAGCGCTGCACGGCGTACTCGGACTCGCACAACGACGTGCCGATGCTGTCGCTGGTCGGTCGCGCGGTCGCCATCAACCCCGACACCGACCTTCGTGACGTCGCCAAGGTCCGCGGCTGGGAGATGTACGACTTCCGCACCGCGCGCAAGGCCGCCAAGTACGGGGCAGGCACCGCGATCGTGCTCGGCGCCGCGGGGGGCGGAGCCGCAGCCGCCGCCCGGTTCCTCCGGCAGCGCTGACCATCGCCGGAGGACACCATGACGCTCTCGAGCCCCACCGGCGACGTCGACACGGCTTCCGACGCACTGCCGGAGATCGAGGCACGCGTGCTCTGGTTGTCGACGTCGATGATCCACCACGCCAATCTCATTCGGCCCAATGCAACCGGGATGAAGGTCGGCGGACATCAGGCGTCGTGTGCCTCGATGGTGTCGATCATGACGTCATTGTGGTTCGAACAGCTCCGACCCGGCGACCGCGTCTCGGTGAAACCCCATGCGGCACCGGTACTTCACGGCATCAATTACCTGCTCGGACTGCTGGACGAATCGTATCTGACCACGCTACGCGCATTCGGCGGTCTGCAGTCCTATCCCAGTCGAACCAAAGACCCTGACCCCGTTGACTATTCGACGGGATCGGTCGGCATCGGCGCCACCGCACCGATCTGGGGCGCGATGGCCCGCCGGTACGTCGACACGAGACTGGGTGGTGGTGCCCCCGGCAGCGAGGCGGTCCGTGCCGACCGCCGGTCGGAGACGGTGCTGGGACGCCAGTATTCGCTCGTGGGCGATGCCGAGCTCGACGAGGGGGCGGTCTGGGAGGCGATCCTCGACCCGTCGGTCGCCGAACTCGGCGAGCTGGTGTGGGTCGTCGACCTCAATCGGCAATCGCTCGACCGCGTCGTTCCCAATATCGCGGCCGGCCGGTTGGAGGCGATGTTCGCCGCCGCCGGTTGGCAGGTGATCGCGGTCAGGTTCGGCCGGCTCCTCGAGGCCCTGTTCGAGCGCGAGGGCGGGTCGGCGTTGCGCTCCCGCATCCTCGACATGCCCAATCCCGAGTATCAGCGCCTCCTCCGCTGCGACGCCGACGAACTTCGAAAGCGGCTACCGGGCAACGGTTCCGATGCGGAAGCGGTCGCCCAGGTGATCAGCGATGTCGACGACACCACCCTGCTCGCCGCGATCCGCAACCTCGGCGGGCACGACCTCGACGCCTTGCGCGCGGCGTACGAGCAGATCGACGACACCCGCCCCACCGTCATCCTCGCCTACACCATCAAGGGCCACGGGCTCCCGACCGAAGGTCACCCGCAGAACCACTCGTCCCTGCTGACGGTCGAGCAGTACGGCGAGCTGGCCGCGTCACTCGGAATGGAGGTCGACGATCCGTGGGCGCGCTTCGCCGACGGCACCGAGGCTGCCGCACGGTGCGAAGCGGTGGCGCGCAACCTGCGTCGCGACCCCGTCGAACCCACCCCTCCCCCGGCGGTGCCAACCGACATCGGCAAGACCCCGACGGGGACGTCGACGACGCAGGCCGCACTGGGCCGGGCATTGCTCGCGCTGTCACGGGAGGCGCCCGACGCGTCGGCGCGCGTGGTCACCGTCAGTCCCGACGTGAGTTCCACGACGAACCTCGCGGGTTGGCTCAACAAGGTGGGCGTGTGGTCGCCGGACGAACGGCGCAACTGGTTCGACGACGACGCCGAGACGATCATGCACTGGCGAGAGCGTCCGACCGGTCAGCACATGGAACTCGGGATCGCCGAGACCAATCTGGCCGGCCTGATCGGCGAACTCGGTGCGACGTGGAGCAGGTGGGGTCAGCCGCTCTTCCCGATCGGCGTGCTCTACGACCCGTTCGTCGAACGGACCCTGGAACCGTGGTCGTACGGCATCTACGCGGGTGGGCAGTCCATCCTGGTCGGCACCCCTTCCGGCGTCACGCTCGCCGCCGAAGGCGGTGCGCACCAGTCGATCACGACACCGTCGATCGGCCTCGAACAACCCGGGTGCGTGAGCTACGAACCCGCCTTCGCGCTCGACGTGGAGTGGATCCTGTTGTCCTGCATCGGCCGGCTCGGACGGCCGGACGGCACGTCGTCGTACCTGCGTCTGTCGACGCGGCCGGTCGACCAGCGACTCGCCGACGTCCCGGCAGATCCCGCCGCCCGGGAACGACGCCGCCGGCATGCGGTCGCCGGCGCATACCTGTTGCGTCGCACGACTTCCCCACAGATCACCCTCGTCGGGATGGGCGCGGTGATCACCGAGACCCTCGCCGCGGCAGACCGGCTCGCCGAACAGGGCGTGAGCGCCGACGTCGTGTGCGTCACCAGTCCGGGGCTGCTCTTCGAGGCCATGCAAGCCCGGCGCGGACTCTCCGATGCGCCGTCCTGGATTCTCGATCAGGTCTTCCCCGCCGACCGTGCGGCACCGATGGTCACCGTCCTCGACGGCCACCCGCACACCCTCGCGTTCCTGACCGGCGTCAACGCGGTCCGCGGCGCGGCCCTGGGTGTCAGCAGGTTCGGCCAGGTGGGTTCGCTCGACGATGTCTACCGCCTCCATGGCATCGACACCGAGTCGATCATCCGGGCAGCGCTGGACCTTCGACGCTGACGGTCGCCGTACCCCCTCGGTCAGAAGGGTGGCGGGTCCAGCCGGTCGGCGTTCCGTTCGGCCTCGCGCTGCTTCTTGTTGCGGGCACGTTCGTTTCGCCGGCGGGCCAGTTTGGCGTCGAGTCGGCTGCGGGAGCGTTCGGGGTTGTCGCCCGGGGTGATCACATGGGGTGTAGGCGGGGCTTGGGCGGCTTGTTCGAAACGGATGCGCCGCAGGTTGGGGAAGGTGTCTTCCAGCGTTTCAGCGTCGCCGGGCAGGGTGACGCCCTCGGGGGTGAGGTATTCGGTGACCAGCCGACCATCGGAGTCGCGGTACTGCACATCAACCCAGTCACCGAACGTTTTCAGCAGGTGCCCGCCGCGGCATTTCGCGTTGAGGTTCTCACTCGACGTCGCCCCACCCTGGGTGGGGTGGACGTGGTCGTACTCGGTGACGTGGTCGAGATCGCAGGCGAACGCCGAACGGGTACAACCGGGTTCGGTGCAATACCCATCCCGCACCCGCACGAAAGCGGCACACGCGGTGGTGGGCCGATACCCGTTACCGGGGTGCGTTGCGGGATACACCACTGCCACCGATGCGGTGGTGTCGCCGGACTCAACGTCAGCGTGCGTTGTGGCGGAGAAGTTTCCGGCGTCGGCACGGGAGTCCTCGGCTGGTGCCGGGCGCTGGGAGGTCCGTCGTTCAGCATCATTGTTGCTGGTGGCCACGTAGGTCGGTGCGGTGCGGGCCGGGGTGACCGGGGTGACGGTGGCATCCGGGCGGGCGGCGAGATCACGCACATGCTCATCGGAGATGATGCCGTGCTCATCAAGGAACCCCACCCCGGGTGCTCCGGCGAGGGTCGCGGCGTCGGTGACCACATGGATCACGACCTCAGCGCGCACCGCGTCGAGCACACCCTGCAGATCGGGGATCTGTGCGGTGCATTCCTCGGGGCTGTCGCAGTGGCAGTCGAAGCTGGTGCGGGTGAGCAGGGCGAACATCGCATCGGAGCGGCGTTGCCCTCGCGTTCGCCCATCACGCTGACACACCGCATCGGCCAGAATGCCCACGGCCTTGGCCGCGATCCGCACATTCTCTGCCGTCATCACCGCGGTGAGTTCGGCGGTGCCGTCGGGCAGCGTGTGGGTCCACACCCCGCGTTGATCCATAGCGTCGCGGCGGCGTTGCCGGACCGCGTCCGGATCATGCCGGAACACCAACCGGTCGACCATGTCCCGCAACCGGGCCCGATCCCACACACCCGTGCGGCGGCGCAGGGTTGCGGCGATCTCAGCGTCCAGGACAGGGGTGATCGGGTCGTCGGCGGGGATCAACTCGGTACGGGAGATGATCACCCGGATCTGCCACTGCGCCACCATCCCGTCACGCAGGGTGTCAGCAACCTCGGGCAGCCGGTCCCGCAGCGCGATGGCCTCATCAATGAGGATCTCGGCGTGGCGGCGTGACACCCCGGCCTGGCGGGCGATGCGGGCGGCGCAGTCGGCGTGACCGTCCATCACAAACCCGGAGGCGTTGGTGGTGACCAGGCGGTCGGCCATCACCGCGATCGTCTGATACTGATGCCACACCAGATACGAGGTACCGCGCCGGGTCGCGTCCAACCCGGCCATCAACAACACCATGTCGGTCTCACCCACCAGGGCAGGATCGACCCCAGCAACGAACTCGTCCGGCAGATCGGTCCACACCCTCACCCCACACCCCCCGACAGGTGACACGACCCGCCCCCACCGCGGCGGAATCTGTTACCAACCAACCTAAACCCCACCACCGACAAAACCCGATGATCATCCACAACCGATCGCACCGTCGTAGACACGTTGTAGCGCATCCGGATTCACTGATTCACGGCCAATTGGCCGGGGCAGGTACTGGCAGACTTCATTTCGTCGACGCGACCTCGATCGAAGTCGCGCCGACGAAATGAAGTCTGGGAGTCGCGGGGGTGGTGCAGGGTCGAGTGGGCGAGGCGGAGTTCTTCGGGCCGCCAGGTGGTTTCGACACGGCTCCTCGCTGCGCTCGTCACCTGCTCAACCAGCGGAGGGGCGTGCCCACTCAACGAAACAGGACGCACAGTCAACGGGATTGGACGCACAGTCAACGGCACTGGCTGCTCAGAATCCGCGCGCATCAACTCCCTGCTGTCCCTCATTCTCACCCCGAGTGACGACGGCAGGCCGAGCATCGACGAAGACAACATCAGGTTCCAGATGATCACGTTCAGTTCGCGATCCATGAGGCGGTGCTCGTCCTCGCCTCGATCCTCCGTCGCTACGATCTGGCACCCATTCCCGGTTACCGCCTCCGGACCACCGAACGCCTCACGTCGATGCCACGGGACCTGCGACTGACCCCTGCCCTTCGAGTTCGTCCGTCGCAGGCTCCGTCTAGAGCGCAGCTACGTCACTCATCGGGTCGATGAGCACCTTGGCGTGGTGTTCGGCACCGCCGAGGGCGTCGAACGCCGCGCCGACGCCGTCGAGGCCGACCGTCGCGGTGATCAGCGATGAGACGTCGACCTTGCCGTCCGCCATCATGTGCAGCGTGTCGTAGAACTCGGCGGGGTCGTAGGCGAACACGAACCGCAACTCCTGCTCCTTGTTCAACGCCATCGCCGGCCGGAAGGTGTCGGGCTCCATGCACACCCCGACCACGACGACGCGTGACCGGAACGGCGCCTCGGTCACGATGTGCTCGATCATCCCCGGCGTGCCCACACACTCGAAGACGACCGGGCCCTTCGGTGTCGCACCCAGCCGATCGGCCATCCGGAACACCGAGGACCACGGTGCCAGCGGGATGCGGCGAAGGGTGCGCATGGCGTCGAAAGCCGCACCCAGCAGATCCTGGGCCCGGGTGATGTACTTGCCGGCCTCGGCGCACCGATCGAAGGGCGAGGTGACCGTCGGGTCGACGACGATGTCGGCACCCACCCGATGCGCGAGCACACGACGCCCGGGTGACGGGTCGCTCGCGATGACCGTCCGGACCCCGTCCGCCTTGAGCATGGTGACCACCGCGAGTCCGATCGGCCCGCACCCGATCACGACCGCGACGTCGCGGCGGCCCACCTCCCCACGTCGGACGGCGTGGTGGGCGACGGCCATCGGTTCGGTCAGCGCGGCGTGTTCGGCCGACAGACCGTCCGGGATCTCGAAGGTCATGTCCTCCGACACCAGCACGAACTGGGCGTACCCACCGGGCGCGGACTCCGACAGTCCGGTCAGATGCGCCTCCGAGCCGTGCCGGATCATCGGCACGGACACGACGGGGGTGCCGGGCGCCCATCGTTTGCGGCATCCGGGCCCGTAGGAGACCACCTCGCCGGCGAACTCGTGACCCATGACCACCGACTGCCCGGACCGCATGAACGCGTCGTAGCCGACCTCCGCGGACACCTGCGCCGTGGCGTCGCAGTGGACGCGCGCATGTAGATCGGAGCCGCAGATCCCGGCCCGAAGCACCCGCAGCAACACCTGACCCTTACCGGGCTCGGGGGTGGGGATCTCCTCGACCGTCAGCTCGCCGTCACGGCACACGACTGCACGCATGCTCCATGGGTATCAGCTGACGGACCCGCAGGGGCACCGAACGCGTGCCGTGTCGCCCGGCACCGCGCCGGCTCAGCCGAAGTAGACGCTCCCGCGCCGGCTGAGCATCCGGAAGAGGGTCTGCTGGATCTCCTCGCGCACGTGGTCGGTGAGGTCGAAGACCACCATCGGGTCGTCGGCCGACGCTTCGTCGTAGGAACCGGTCTCGATCGGCCGCCCGAAGTGGATGTGCCACTTCGACGGCAGCGGCACCATGCCCAGCGGCCCGAGCCACGGGAACAGCGGCGTGACCGGGAAGTACGGCAGCCCGAGGATCTTGGCCAGCGGCTTGAGGTCGGCGAGCATCGGGTAGATCTCCTCGGAACCGACGATCGACACCGGGATGATCGGAGCGGCGTTGCGCAACGCGGTCGTCACGAACCCGCCCCGGCCGAACCGCTGGAGCTTGTAGCGGTCTTTGTAGAGCTTGCCGATCCCCTTGTAGCCCTCGGGCCACACCGCGGTCAGCTCGCCGGCACGCAGGAGCCGGTCGGCGTCGGAGTTGCACGCCAGCGTCGCACCGATCCGCCGCGCCACTTCGCTGATGCCCGGCGTGTCGAAGGCCATGTCGGCGGCCAGCACGCGCAGGTACCGACCTTCCGGATGGTTGTCGCGCACGGCCAGCGAGGTGATGACGGCATCGACCGGGATGGTGCCCGCGTGGTTGGCGACCAGCAGTGCCCCGCCCTCGCGGGGCAGGTTCTCGATACCCGTGACCTCGACCCGGAACCACTTCTCGTAGACCTGCCGGACGGCCGGGAACCACACCGACTCGGTGAAATGGGGGTCGAAACCGAACTCGTCGACCTCGTACTCCCCCGCCATCCGTTCCCGGATGAACCCGGCGGTCGAGGTCAGCGTGTCGGCGACCGCACCACGCAGGCCGCCCAGGCTGAACAACGGGCTCGACTTCGACGGACCGCGGTGTTCGACACCCAGCGCCTCGTCAGGAAGCGTGATCTCGTCGCTGATCGGGGTCACCTGCGCCGGCGCCCGCCCGAACCCATCGGTGTTGGGATGCGCCATCACCGACGATCCCCGTTGCCCCGCAGTGGTTTTCGACCGCTCACGACCGACCTGCTGACTCGGATGGCGGCGGCGACCGGACTCCCGGACGCCACGGGCGTCGGGACCCGACGACGATGTGTAGAGCTGAATGACTTTCGCGGTACGTGCATCGGTCGCTCCGCTACCTGCCAAAGTGCTCACCCCTAGTGGTGTCCTGCGTTGGTGATCGGTCCGGGCCGGGGACCGGATCTGCGTATCCGACGCGCGAGCCGCCGCCTCGGACGATTCGCGGCGTGGGCGCGCCGGGCGCGATGTGGGTCTGACGTCCAAGTCTAGAGGTTGCACTCACGTTGCGCATGCTCACGACGACTTCATCACCATCGTGACCCGAAATTTCACTGCAACTGGTGGGCCGCCGCTACGACCCGCCGCTCGAACGACCGCCACGAATCGGACCCGAGCACCGGCGTCACACCGCTGCGCACGATGAAGTCGTCCAACGTCTCGAGCGTCGTGTACCGCGGGACGAAGCCGAGCTCCGTCCGCATCCGCGTGGTGTCGAGCACCCGGCCGTAGGTGAGGAACTCCGTCTGCGACGACCTCAACTTCGCCGACCGCAGGTCTTGGAACACACCTGCGACCGGGGCCAGCAGACTGCTCGGAACAGGCAGTTCGACATGTCCGACACGTCGGATCGCCTGCGTGAGCGTCACCACGCCCTCACCGGAGATGTTGAATGTGCCCACCTTCCCGGCGAGGGTGACATGCTCCATCGCCGCCAGCGCGTCCTCCTCGTGCAGGAACTGCAGACGCGGCTGGAATCCGATCACCGTCGGCACGACCGGTAGCGACAGATACGAACTCATCCGAGTCGTGATGCGGGGGCCCAGCATCGCCTGGGGACGGACGATCGTGATGTCGATGTCCTGACGCCGGCGGCCGAGTCCGCGAACATAACCCTCGACGTCGAGTAGATCTCGACCGTATCCGCGCTTCGGTTCGCGAGGAGCGCGCGTCTCCTCGGAGAAGTGCGAGGGGTCGCGACTGCTCGCGCCGTAGACCATCGCGGTGGATCTCAGCACGAGCCGCTTGACCGACGGGGTGCGCTGACAGGCCGCGCACACCTGCATCGCCCCGACGAGGTTGAACTCCTTGATCGCCGCCGAGTGCGGCGCGGTGTCGGCTATCGACGTCGCCGCATGGACGACCGTGTCGACGTTGTAGGCGGCGAGCGCCTTGGCGATGGTCGGGCGCCGGATGTCGACCCGCAGGAACTCCGCACGCCCCATTCGACGCAGGAGGTCCTTACGTGGCACCCGCGAGTCGACGGCGAGCACCTTCTCGATGTCCGGATTGGCCGCGAGGCGCGCCACCAGGTAGCCACCGAGAAATGTCGACGCCCCGGTGACCAGGACCACCCTGGGCGGGGCGGAGGTGGATTCGGCCATGTCCCGAGGCTATCGCCCGTCGGGCGATTCGGCCCACCGAGGAGCCCGAGGCGAGGCACCACAACGACAAAAGGACCCGCCGAAGCGGGTCCTGATGACGAAGAAAGGCCTATTTGCCGAGTTTACGACGCTGCACCCGGGTCCTGCGCAGCAACTTGCGGTGCTTCTTCTTCGACATGCGCTTGCGGCGCTTCTTGATCACTGAACCCATCGGGGCGCTTCCTCACGATTGACACTGATGTACTTGTTCGGCCCTGGTCTGCACTTCAGCCGGGAGCGAGGCGCGAGCGGCGGTGTGTCACGGAGGGCTCACCGGCGCATCCAGGTACGCGACCACCGAGCCTACCGGGCGGCACGCCGGATCGGGAAATCGCGGTGCTCGAAAGTCCCGTTCCAGGTCGCTTGCCGCGACTTCCAGACGCCCGGCCGGCCCCGCCGAAGCAGAAAGACCTCCGTGGCCGGCACTGGGCCGGTCCCGGAGGTCCTTCAGATGAAACTGCTGTTCAGGCGCCCAGCGGGCGCTGGATCAGCCGGCGTCGAAGTACGACGTCTCCAGATAATCGTGAACCGCTTTCGCGTGCACACGGAACGAGCGACCGACCCGGACCGCGGGCAGTTCGCCGTTGTGGACGAGACGGTAGACGGTCATCTTCGAAACGCGCATCAACGATGCAACCTCGGCGACGGTGAGGAACTGCGAAGCCGAAGCCGCATTGCTCACTGCGCCCGTCCTGTCACCAGGAGTATCTGCAGGTGCCATGAATCACTCATACCTCCGGTGCACGCGTCGCGGCCGCAGGCTTCCCCTCCTGCGGACATCAGACACGCACGTGCTTAAAGGAGCTTAGCGTGGCAGATGTGAAAAAAGCGACGTGAGAGACCAGTATTTCTGAGATTCCTGTGACTCGACCCCAACATGCTGGGGTTTGTGGGCACATCGACCACAATTCATGGGGTGTCGGTGACGGCGTGTCCCTGTGCCAAACCCTCGACTTCGACTCGACGTCCGCCCCGTGCGCTGGCGGCCGCGCAGGCGCGAGTCGCCTGGTACACCGCGTGCCGCAGGCCGTTGGCCTCGAATTCACGGATGGCTTCGGCGGTGGTACCGCCCGGTGAGGTGACCGCCGCGCGCAGATCGACCGCCGACAACCCGGAGTCACTGAGCAGGATGCCCGCGCCGCGGATGGTCTGGACCGCCATCTCCGACGCCTGGGCACGGGTGAGTCCGAGCCCGACGCCGGCGTCGATCATGGCCTCGGCGAGGAGGAACACATAGGCCGGGCCCGAGCCGGACACCGCGGTGACCGCATCCATCTGCTTCTCCGGCACGACCGCAACGCGGCCCACCGTCTGCAGGATCTTGACGACGGCCTGCAACTGCTCTTCGCCGACGTACCGACCTGCCGAGACCGCGGACATCGCCTCGTTGACGAGCATCGGGGTGTTGGGCATGACCCGGATGACCGGCGAACCGGCCTGCAAAGCGCTCTCATAGCGCGACAGGGGGATTCCGGCCACCAGCGTCACAGTCACACGCTCGGACTCCGCGTTGTCCTCCGCCGAGGCCAGAATCCGCAGGATCGAGTCGACGTCGTCGGGCTTGATCGCCAGGAACACATACTGAGCCGACTCGGCTGCGCTCTTGACGTCGGTGACCAGCACGCCGTACTCATCGGCGATCTCGGCGGCGCGACTCTCCACCCGCTCGGCGACGACGAGGTCCTTGGTCGGGGTGCCTGCACCGATCAAACCGGCGAGCAGAGCCTCACCGATCTTGCCTCCGCCGATGATGGCGATGCGTTCGGACACGGATGTCTACCTTCCTGAGGGGATGAGAGCCAGCTGGCGGGACTGTGCGACGACGGTCCCGGTCGAGTCCACCACGAGGTGGTCCTCTTCGAACATCCCGGGGCCGACCTCGGAACTCGTCGCCGCGAAACGCAGCCAGCCGGGAGCGGGGTGCCGGCGGACGTAGGTGGTCAGCTGCACCGTGGGGGCCCACCCGAACAGTGCCAGGTTCATCACGACGGGCGGTGAGATGTCGCCCACCAGGACGGCGAAGTACGCGTCGGGTTCGACGCCCTTGGGCCGGATCCATCCCCGGACGAGCGGTTCCCCGGTCTCCCCGCGCACGACCGGGAACGTCTCGGAGTCCAGGACCAGATCGATCGCGGCGCCGAGGTGATTGACCTCGGCGATCGGCGAGCCGTCGAGCGGGATTCCGGTCGACGACGGTTCCACGGGTACGGCGTCGAGGACAGTGGGTCCGGAATGGTGCGGGCGGCCGCTGTCGGGCCGGGCCATCGTGACCGACGACGACACGACGGTGCGGCCGACCTGAACGGCGTCGACGGTGAGAACCGTGACGGTGCGCCCGCGTTTGCGAACGGAGATCTCCAGATCGACGTCCGCCGCGTCGGGGGCGGTGAGGTAGTCGCTGGAGATCGCCACCGGGATCATCGCCGCGGCCGACTCGGCGAGCCGGTCGCCGTCCGGTGTCAGCGCGGTGAGCGCCGTCCGCGCTGCCTTGGCGACCACCATCTGCAGGGTTCCGCCGTGCACCTTCGGGCCGATGGTGAACGTGTCGTCGATGTGCGCCCGCAGGGTGATCGAGTCGGGACCGTCCCGGCCCACCTCGGTCAACTGCTGCACCTCGGTGATCTTGCTGGTCATCGTCCGCCTTCGTCGAGGAGACCCGTCCCCCGAGGTCAGCTGCTCAACTGGCCGGTGGGCTCGGGGTGCAGCTCCCGTTTGAGATGCCGCCGCGCAAAATCTAGCGAACGCCCCAGCAGAGCGCTGCGTTCGGGTTTGGTGCGGGCACTGCCCGTGGTGACCTCCAGCACAACCGCCCCGGCGAAGTCGCTGGATGCGATGCGTCGGCACACTTCCGCGCACGGCTGGCCGCCGTCGCCGGGGATGAGGTGCTCGTCGGTGGCCGCACCGTTGCCGTCGGCGAGGTGCAGGTGATTCAGCCGCGAACCCATCCGGTCGAGAAGAGCGAGGGCATCGACACCGGCGGTCGCGGTGTGCGAGAGATCGAGCGTGTAGTGCGCGTAGCCGTCGTCGGTCGGATCGATCGACTTGCCGAACGCCGACGCCGCGAGACCGGGCCCGCCGCCCCGCTTGGCGAGGCGTCGCACCGACGGATCGCCCGCCCCGAACAGCCGGTCGGCGCGCATCGGGAACATGTTCTCCACGGCGATCGCGACGCCGCTGTCCTCCTCGAGCTGGTCCACCAGATCGTCGAAGGCCGCGACGTAACCACGCTGCCACCGGAACGGCGGATGCACGACGACGGTGGCCGCACCGAGATCCTCGGCCGCCTCCACCGCACGGGCCAGCTTCACGATCGGGTCGCGTCCCCACACGCGTTGGGTGATGAGCAGGCACGGCGCGTGGATGGACAGCACGGGTACCTGGTAGTGGTCGGACAGGTACTCGACGCGCCGGATGTCCTGGCTGAGCGAGTCACCCCAGACCATGAGCTCCACGCCATCGAACCCCAGTTCGGCGGCGTAGGCGAAGGCCGCCTCGGTGTTCTGGGGATAGACCGAGGCCGTCGACAATCCGATCGGTATCTCGACCGGCTGGGACGGATTCATCGGTTCGGACCGTGTCACGCGGCCAACAACACCAGCGGCCCGATGGTGACCAATAGACCCACTCCGAGCGCGAGAAGGGTCGTCGGCAGGTCCTTGGTGCGCCGGACCACATGGGAGAGCGTCACGATGCCGAAGATGACCAGGACCGCGAGCACCAGTGCGAAGTACGGATTCCACCGCCACAGTTCGGTGAAGCCCCAGAACAGGCCGACACCGACGGCGAGACCCGCAATCGCCTGCCCGAAAATCACCAGCCACGCCTTCACCGGCGACGGCTCGTCGTCCTCCGTGGCCTTCGGCGCACCGGTGGCGGCGTCGGCCTCGACGGGCGCGGCGCTCGGCGCAGGAGGCGTCTCGTCCCGACCGGCCCGATCGTCCGCAGTTGTCGTGGGGCCGAATCCGTCGTCGGGCGTCTCGTCGATGTCCGTCGTGTCGTGCAGAGCATCGAGCTCGGCCGGACCCCCGGGTTCGGCGGGACCCTCGGGGTCGCCCTCCTTCACCAGGTCGACCCCGCCCACGTGGGGCAGCGACTCGACCGGCTCGATGGCCTCGGTCGGGTTGTCGTCGGTCGGGTTGTCGTCGGTCGTGTGGGTGTCCGTCGCGCGGTCGTCGCCGAAGTGGTCATCGCGAAGGTGGTCGTTGCTCAGGTGGTCGTCGGTGGGCCGGTTGTCTGTGCCCGCCGCGGCGATCGCCGCCGTCGTCCCGCCTGCGGTCGCGGCCGCTGCTGCGGTGGAAGCCCAGTCGGCCGTCGGCTCGTCGTGGTCGCGCTCGTCTTCGGCCCGGTCGCGGCCCTTGCCGCCGAAGAGCCTGCGCGCCAGTCCGCCGACGCCCGTCGATCGCGTCTTCTTCGACGGCGCGTTCCTACCGGTCGCGGCCGGCGACCGGCCCCTGCCACCCGACCCGTCGTCGTCGCCCTCCACGTCGGCGAAGTTCCGGTAGGCATCGAAGTCCATGACCTCGGAGAACCCGCCGTCGCCACGCTCGCGGGGACCGTCGTCGCCCGCGTCGACCTGCGTCAGGTCGTAGGTGACCACGTCGTCGGAGTCGACGACCGACAGGTCCTGCCCGTTCTCCCCGACCACCGGGATGATGCCGGTGACCGCGTTCGCCGACTCCTGGTCGACAGGTGCGGAGTCGCGCGGCGGACTCTGTCCGAGTCGGCGCGCCACCGCCTCGGAACTGAAGTCGCGGGTCGACATCGGCGCAACCTGACCCTGGCCGTAGCCGGGCATCCCGCTGGCAGTGCGATTGCCGGGTCGTCCCTGCTGCTGGTCGGCACGCGAACGGTCGACGACGGGCTGGTCGTCGGCCGGGCGACGCGCTATCGGATTCCCCGACCGCGGGAACGGCCCGCCGGAGATGTCCGGTCGAGGTCGGGGGGTCGTGTCCCGCTCCGGCGGGGCGGCCTGCTCTGGACGCGCGGTGCTCGCGGGAGCTGGGGGTGCAGATGGTTCGGGCTGGGAAGGCTCGGGCCGGGTCGCCGGCTCGCGCTGGGGGGCAGGTTCGGCGGGCGACGCCGTCTCGGCATCCGCATCTGCATCGACATCGGCATCGGCATCGGCATCGGCATCGGCGATCTTCGGGATCTCGCCGGTCAGCGCGGACACCGAGAACGAACCGTCGCGGCCGGCGCGCCGGCGTCCCCGGCCCTCACGATTGGCCCGTGCCGGCGAGTCCCCCGCCGACCCCTGTGAGCGGGCAAGAAGTTCCGACACCGAGATGGGTCGAGATTCGGGCTCCGAATCCTTCGACATGAAGTGGCTCTCCGTCCTCGTTCTCGAACGTTTGGGTCCGGGGCTCTGGGTCAGCCGACGCCCTCGTGAATGCCGTGCGTCCGGGTCGGCTCCAGTGAGTCGGCCTGCTCCGCGTCGAGTCGGCGCAGGATCACACCCTCGCGAAGTGCCCACGGACAGATTTCCAGTGTATCGACTTGCAACGCCCGCATTGCCGCCTCGGCGACCAAGGCCCCGGCGACGAGCTGGCCGGCCCGGTCGGAACTGACGCCCTCGAGTTCCGCGCGATCCGCCTTGGTCATCCGGGAGATGAAGGAGATGAGCTGGCGCAGCCCGTTCGTCGTCAGTTCGCGGCGCACCCGCGGCCCCGCACTCGACGGCGCGGCTCCGGTCAGCCGGGCCAGGCTACGGAAGGTCTTCGACGTCCCGACGCACAGATCGGGTGCACCGGGCGCGAGCAGTTGGGTCGCGGGTGTGCGTAGTTCGGCGTCCAGCCAATCCCGCAGCACGCCGACCCGCCGCCGGTCCGGCGGGTCGTCGGGCAGCCACTCGCGGGTGAGTCGACCGGCACCCAGCGGCAGCGACAAGGCCACGTCGGGTTCCTCGTCGACGCCGTTGGACATCTCGAGGGAGCCGCCGCCGATGTCGAGGGCGAGGATTCGCCCGGCGCTCCAGCCACGCCAGCGTCGCACCGCCAGCGAGGTGAGGCGGGCCTCGTCGCGCCCGGACAACACCAGCACACGCACCCCGGTCCGCCGCTCGATCTCGTCGAGCAGATCGTCGGAGTTCGCCGCGTCGCGCACGGCCGAGGTCGCGAAGGCCATCATCTGCTCACAGCCGGACGTCCGCGCGATGTGGGTGAACTCGTCGATCGACTCGATCAGCTTCGCGACGGCCCGATCGCTCATCCGACCGTCGGCGTCTATCTGTTCGGCCAGGCGTAGGACCGCCTTGGTCGAACTCATCGGGGTGGGATGGCCGCCACGATGGGCATCGACCACCAAGAGGTGGACTGTGTTGCTGCCCACGTCGAGGACTCCTAAGCGCACGGGTCAACGGTAGTGCAGCGGCCTCACCGGCTCGATCCCGGCTACCGTGTACAGGTGACCGCCATCTCGCCGTCCGCGCCCCGCATCGATCCCGCACCGGAGGTCGAACTCGACTTTCCGCGGGAATGGTACGAATTCGCCGATCCCGCCGATCCGGAGCACGTCATCAGGGCCGACCTCACCTGGCTGCTCTCTCACTGGACCTGCGTGTTCGGCACGCCGGCGTGCCAGGGCATCCTCCCGGGCCGGGAGACCGACGGTTGCTGCAGCCACGGGGCGTATCTGTCCGACGACGACGACCGCGAGACCCTCGCACGTGGGGTGGCGATGCTGACGCCCGAGGACTGGCAGTTCTACAAGAAGGGTTCGGGCAAGGACCCGGTCGGGCCCAAGGGGTATCTAGAGGAGAGCGACCTCGACGACGAGCCCGCCCTCAAGACCCGACTCCACAAGGGCGCGTGCATCTTTCTCAACCGTCCGGGGTTTGCCGGCGGCGTCGGGTGCGCGCTGCACTCGATGGCGCTGCGCAAGGGTCTCGAACCGCTCACCGTCAAACCCGACGTGTGCTGGCAGCTGCCGATACGTCGTGAGCAGGACTGGGTGGAACGTCCCGACGGCACCCAGGTGCTGCAGACGACGATCACCGAGTTCGACCGACGCGGCTGGGGCGAGGGCGGCCACGATCTGAAGTGGTACTGCTCGGGCTCCCCCGATGCCCACGTCGGGGCCAAACAGGTGTGGGAATCGTACGCACCCGAGCTCACCGCCCTGCTCGGCGAAGCCGCGTACGAAGCTCTCGCGGCTGCCTGCCGACGCCGGAACGGGTTGGGACTCATCGCGATCCACCCTGCGACGCAGGCCGCGACCCGACGCCGCGAGACCGACGTCAAGTACGAGCTGCAACCCCCGGAGTAGTACGCCGGGGGTTGCCGGCCCTCGCGCCTAGGCCTCGAGCTTGTACCCGAGGCCGCGAACGGTGATGAGGTGTTTGGGATTCGCCGGGTCCGGTTCGATCTTCGAGCGGAGCCGTTTGACGTGCACGTCGAGCGTCTTGGTGTCGCCGACATAGTCGACACCCCACACCCGGTCGATCAGCTGACCACGGGTCAGTACGCGGCCGGCGTTGCGCAGCAGGTACTCGAGGAGGTCGAATTCCTTGAGCGGCAACGTGATCGACGCTCCGTTCACCGACACGGTGTGTCGTTCGACATCCATCCGGACCGGTCCGGCCTCGAGGATTCCGATATCGAGACCGTCGTCGGGCAGATCGCCGCCCCGCCGCAACACCGCGCGAATGCGGGCGATCAGCTCGCGCGCCGAATACGGCTTGGTCACATAGTCATCCGCGCCGAGTTCGAGACCGACGACCTTGTCGATCTCGCTGTCGCGCGCGGTCACCATGATCACCGGCACGTTGGACCGGGTGCGCAGGGCCTTGCAGATCTCGGTTCCGGACATCCCGGGCAGCATGAGATCGAGGAGCACGATGTCGGGACTGACCCGATCGAAGGTCGACAAGGCTTGTGCGCCATCGGTGATGACGCTGGCCTCGAAGCCCTCTTTGCGCAACAGGAATGCCAGCGGGTCCGCCAGCGATTCCTCGTCCTCGACGATCAGAACGTGGGTCAACTCGTGTGTCCTTCGGTGTGTCGGGCAGATGGGTCGTCACCTGGCGCTGATGGGAGTGCGCGTGGTGGGGAATCGGGGTCCGACAGCGCCTGATCGGCTGCGGCCGGCCAGCCGGCGTCGGACAGGTCCTCCGGGATGCACAGTGTGAACGTGGAGCCGGTACCCGGCTTGCTCCACAGGTTGATGGTGCCGCCGTGATTGGCGGCCACGTGCTTGACGATGGCCAGACCGAGTCCGGTGCCACCGGTCATGCGCGACCGGGCCTGATCGACCCGGAAGAAGCGTTCGAAGACCCGCTGCTGGTCTTCCGCGTCGATGCCGATCCCCCGGTCGGTCACCGCGATGGCGACCATCGGCCGCCCGTCGATCTTGATGACCCGCCGGCTGATGGAGACGACGGTGTCCGCCGCCGAGTACGAGATGGCGTTGGAGATGAGGTTGTTCAGCGCGGTCAACAGCAGCGGACGATCACCGCGGATGATCACCCCGATCGGGTCGTCGGCGCGCAGTTCGATCGCCGCCGCCTCGGCGGCCAGGGTCGCCGCGCTGAGGGCGTCGTCGATGAGCGAGTCGACGTCGATGCAGGTGAACTCCGGGGTCACCCCGTCCTGGAGCCGGGACAGCGCGAGCAGTTCGCTCACCAGGTTGCCCATGCGCTTGGTCTCACCGACCACCCGGCGACCGAAGTGCTGAACCGACTCGGTGTCGTCGGACGACTCGAGCAACGCCTCGGCGAGCAGGCCGATCGCGCCGACGGGCGTCTTCAGCTCGTGCGAGACATTGGCGACGAAGTCGCGCCGCGTGGCCTCGACCCGCTTGTGTTCGGTGTCGTCGTGGCCGTAGGCGACGACATAACGCTCGTCGCCCTGC
Organism: Gordonia sp. NPDC058843; assembly: GCF_042743165.1. NCBI lineage: Bacteria > Bacillati > Actinomycetota > Actinomycetes > Mycobacteriales > Gordoniaceae > Gordonia > Gordonia sp. NPDC058843. The sequence continues at coordinate 190,182 of NZ_JBHYNC010000002.1, read as the reverse complement.
GCGACGATCTTGGCGAGGCACCGCACGTGTTCGACGCTGGGCCGGGGAGTCCGGCCCGTCGAGACGAAGCCGAGGCTCGATGTGGGCGGACTGAACTCGAAACGGCGTTCCACCCCGGTGTCGAGGACTTCTTTCACCGCTTCCCACACGGGGTCGGCCAGCAGCATCTCTCGCACCAGTCCGAGGTCCACGGCCCGCTGGTTGTACAGCACGACGTCGCGGAACTCGTCGACGACGGCGATGGCGGTCATCGTGTTGCGCACGACCATGCTCAGCAACCCGGCCTTCGTCATCCGGCCGTCGTCGGTTGTCGCCTGCACATCCGAGTCGCGAACCTCGGCCCAGGACGGCACGGCCCGGGGGCCGAGCGCGGCGTCGACGGTGGGTGCGGCGGCGGGTGCGGAACCACGCGAAAAGCGATCGATGAACGCGAATCCGCGGGACCGGTCACGGTCCCGGGTGCGTCGACCGATCACGACACCGAGGCAGAGCGCGAGTACGAACGCGATCGTCGCGGCTGAGATTGCGGCGGTCACAGGGGCAGCTTACGGCTCGACCAACTCCGAACGCACATCTGACGAAGGAGTTCGGCAGTTGTTCACACGGAGTTGGCCGGAGATCCTGCGAGGGTGGAGACCGGGACGACCGGGTCAATCACTGGGGAACCGGTACCGCCATGTCGGCGAACTCGGGGTGGCGCTCGATGAAACGTTGCACGTAGGAGCAGACCGGCACGACCTGCTTACCGTCGCGCCGGATGTCCTCGAGGACCGCCCGGACCAGTTGTCCCGCATAGCCGTGTCCGCTGAACTGCTCCCGGATCACGGTGTGCGTGACGACCACCTGATAGGGCTCGGAGACATAGTCGACGTAACCGACGACCTCGTCCTCCGCGGGGGACGAGGGGTCGGCGACGAGGATCGCCTCATACCGCTCCTGGGCAGGTGAGTGCTCGATTCGCAGGGTGCCCGACTCCGCCATGCCGTCTAATGTAGCGCGCGCCACACCGTCGACGCCATGGCGAAACGTGCCACGTCCGGATCTCCGGGTGGACTAGCTGCTCACTTCTGACCCTGGGCGGCGACCGCGGCGGCGCCGGCGGCCGCGGCCTCCGGGTCGAGGTAGGTACCACCGGGGTTCAGCGGCTTCAGGTCGTCGTCGAGGTCGTAGCGAAGCGGGTTGCCGGTGGGGATGTTCAGGCCCGCGATGTCCTCGTCGGAGATGCCGTCGAGGTGCTTGACGAGCGCACGCAGCGAGTTCCCGTGCGCCGCCAGCAGCACCGTCTTGCCGGCGCGGACATCGGCGACGATCGTCTCGAGGTAGTACGGGATGAAGCGATCGACGACATCCTTGAGGCACTCGGTCAGCGGAACCTCGGCGAGGTCGGCGTAGCGCGCATCGCCGACCTGGCTGTACTCGGCGTCGGGCTCGATCGCCGGCGGCGGGGTGTCGTAGCTACGACGCCACAGCATGAACTGTTCGTCGCCGTACTTCTCCTTGGTCTCGGCCTTGTTGAGGCCCTGCAGCGCGCCGTAGTGGCGTTCGTTCAGTCGCCAGTCGCGGATCACCGGAATCCACAGCCGGTCGGCCCGGTCGAGGGCGATGTGCGCGGTCGTGATCGCGCGACGCAGCAGTGACGTGTAGACGACGTCGGGCAGCAGATCGTGTTCGACGAGCAGCTCGCCGCCACGCTCGGCCTCGGCCTTGCCCTTGTCGGTCAGCGCCACATCGACCCAGCCGGTGAACTGGTTGGACGCATTCCATTCGCTCTCGCCGTGACGCATCAGGATCAAGGTGCCGTTGCTCATGGCCGATAGTTTTCCACAGACAGTGCGCACCCTCTCCTCACCGGCGGTGAGAACCCGGACCGACCCCCGGTGCGTCCCGCAGATCGACGAAATGGTAGCGATCCCCTCGATTCGCCGCGCGAAAGGACCGGGGCAGGTCTAGCGTGAGCGCATGTCAGCCAGTACAGACGCCGGTGCGACCGGCCAGAATGCGGAGAAGCAGCCCGAGCTCAAACGCGTCTTGGGCTGGAAACTGTTGCTGCTGTTCATCATCGGCGACATCCTGGGCACCGGCGTCTATGCGCTCACCGGGCAGGTCGCCGGTGAGGTCGGCGGCGCGGCGTGGCTCCCGTTCCTGATCGCCTTCACGGTCGCGACCCTGACCGCGTTCTCCTATCTGGAGCTGGTGACGAAGTATCCGCAGGCCGCCGGCGCTGCGCTGTACGTGCACAAGGCATTCGGCGTCCACTTCATCACCTTCATCGTGCTGTTCACCGTGATGTGTTCGGGAATCACCTCGGCGACCACCGCATCCCGGGCCTTCGCGGTGAACATGCTGACCGCGTTCAGCGGCGATTCGCCCGACGCGACGAGTCCGGCGCTCTTCGCCATCGCGATCGGCTTCCTGCTCCTGGTCATGTTCATCAACTTCCGCGGTGTGGCCGAGGGCGTCGGCACCAACGTGGTCCTCACCATGGTCGAGCTGACGGGCCTGTTGCTCGTGCTGTTCATCGGTTACTGGTTCATCGTCGGAGGCAACGCCGAACACTGGGACGCGGTGGTGGCGTTCGAGAGTCCCGACGACAAGAACGTCTTCATCGCCGTGACCGCGGCGACCTCGCTGGCATTCTTCGCCCTCGTCGGTTTCGAGGACTCGGTCAACATGGCCGAGGAATGCAAGGACCCGGTCCGGATCTTCCCGAAGGTGATGCTGAGCGGGCTGGGGATCACCGCCGTGGTCTACATCCTCATCGCGATCTGTGCGGTGGCCATCGTGCCGGTCGGGGTCCTCGCCGAGAGCGAGACGCCGCTCGTCGACGTCGTGCAGACGGCGGCCCCCGATTTCCCGATGTCGGATCTGCTGCCGTGGATCTCGATGTTCGCCGTCGCCAACACCGCCCTCATCAACATGATGATGGCCAGCCGGCTGCTCTACGGCATGGCCAAACAGGGTGTGCTGCCGAAGTTCCTGGCCTACGTCCACCCCGGTCGCCGGACCCCGTTCGCGGCGATCATCTTCACCACCGTCGTCGCGCTGTGCCTGCTGGCCTACGTCAGCGCCGATCCCAAGGGTTCCATCGTCGGACTCCTCGGCGGTACCACCGCGCTGTTGCTGCTGGCCGTGTTCACCGTCGTCAACGTGTCCGTCCTGGTACTGCGCAAGGACAAGGTGGGACACAAGCACTTCCGCACGTACACGCCGATCGCGGTCATAGGTGCCCTCACCTGCGGCTACCTGACGCTACCCGTCACCGGGCGCGATCCCGAGCAGTACGTGGTCGCCGGCTGGCTGCTGTTGCTGGGCGTCATCCTGTGGGCGATCACCTACTGGTGGAACAAGCGCAGCGGAACCGCCCCGGCCTCCGCCTACGACGACATCCCGCCGCACGAGATCCCCTGACGAACCCGCGCGGCCTCTCTCGCGAGGTGCTCACGCTCGGCGATGCTGGCGGCGGCATGCGACGCCTGCGCGTACAGGTCGGCCGCGAGGGCGAGGTCGCCGGCACGCTCGTGCAGGTGCGCCGACACCGCGTCGCGACGCGGGATCGCGTCCGGCACCGCAGCCAACGCCGCGAGTCCGGCCGCCGGACCGTCGGCGTGTCCCACGGCGACCGCGCGGTTGAGCCGCACCACCGGACTGTCGGTGAGCCGCAACAGCTCGTCGTACCATTCGACGATCTGCAGCCAGTCGGTCTCGTCGAAGGATGCGGCGTCCGCGTGGAGGGCGGCGATGGCGGCCTGGGCCTGGAACTCGCCCAACCGGTCGCGGCCCAGCGCGTCCTGCAGGATGTCGACTCCCTCCGCGATCAGCGCAGTGTCCCATCGCGTCCGGTCCTGTGCCGCGAGCGGGACGAGACGGCCCCCCGGTCCGGTCCGCGACGGCCGCCGGGCGTGGTGGATGAGCATCAACGCGAGGAGACCGGCCACTTCGGGTTCGTCGGTGAGCGAGGCCAACTGGCGGGTCAGGCGGATCGCCTCGGCGGCCAGATCGAGGTCGCCGCCGTACCCCTCGTTGAAGATCAGGTAGAGGACGCGTAGCACGGTCGTCAGGTCGCCCGGCCGATCGAGAGGGGTTCCCGCGATGGTCCGTTTCGCTCGGCTGATCCGTTGCGCCATCGTCGCCTCCGGCACGAGGTGCGCCTCGGCGATCTGCCGGGTGGTCAGGCCGCCCACCGCGCGGAGCGTGAGCGCGACAGCGGCATTCGACGACAACCGGGGATGCGCGCAGAGAAAGAAGAGGGCGAGGGTGTCATCCGTCGACGGCACCGGATCGCGGGGACCTCGTTCTCGGGGCTCGGCAGCCTCCATCGCGATCTCGCGCTCCCGCCGGGACGACGCCGCCCGCGCGGAGTCCAGGAATCTGTGCCAGGCCACCGCGACGAGCCACGCCTTCTCGTCCCGAGGCGGGTCGTCGGGCCAGGTCTGCAGCGCCTTGATGAGCGCCTCAGAGACGGCATCCTCGGCCGACGCGAAGTCCGCTCCGCGCCGGACGAGGACCCCGATGACCTCGGGAACCAGTGTCCGCAACCGAGAATCGTCCACCGAAGGGCGCTCGGTCACTCGGTGACGGTCTGCGGTGCGGTGAGGAAGGGCCGCACCTCCAGCCATTCGTGGATGGGCTTGCCGTCCTTGCCCGGGGCCGCCGACAGTTCCCCGGCGAGTTCGACGGCGCGGTCCCAGGACTCGACGTCGATGATCATCCAGCCCGCGATCAGATCCTTGGTCTCGGGGAACGGACCGTCGGTGACCGGCGGCCGGCCCGCTCCGTCGGAACGCACGAACGCGCCCTCCGGAGCGAGCGCCTGGGCGTCGACGAACTCACCGGTCCCCTCCAGCTTCGACGCGAAGTCCGACATGTAGCGGATATGGGCGTCGACCTCGTCGGGGGTCCACTGATCCATCGGAACGTCGACCTCCGGTGCCGGGGCGCCGCGATAGTGCTTCAGCAGCAGGTACTTCATGATGTCTCCTCACGGTGAGTGCGGCCGGTTCTCGGTCGCTCGTATCCCTGGGACGGAGCCGGCACCGCATTCTCGACACCCCGGCGGAAACTACTTTCGGAGGTCCTTGCGCAGGATCTTCCCCGAGGCGGACTTGGGGATCGTCTCGATGAACTCGACGGCCCGGACCTTCTTGTGCGGGGCGACCTTCGACGCCACGAACTCGATCACCTCGTCGGCGGAGATCTCCGCACCGGTCTGGCGGACCACGAACGCCTTCGGGATCTCCTCGCCCGATTCCGGCTCGATGACGCCGATCACGGCCGCGTCGGCGATCCTGTCGTTGGTCAGCAGCAGCGCCTCGAGCTCGGCGGGCGGCACCTGGTAGCCCTTGTACTTGATGAGCTCCTTGAGCCGGTCGACGATGTACACGCACCCGGTCGGGTCGACCTGCGCCATGTCACCGGTGTGCAGGTAGCCGTCGGCGTCGATGGTGTCGGCGGTCGCCTGATCGTTGTTCAGGTACCCGAGCATCACGTTGGGGCCCTTGACCCACAGCTCGCCGGGTTCGGACAGTCCTTCGCTCGGCAGCTCGATCTCCGCACCCGACGCCGGGTCGACGATCTTGTTCTCCGAGTTGGGTACCGCCCAGCCCGTCGAGGACAGCGGCGGATCCTGCTGGCCCAGCAGCCCCGGGGTGTCGGCCGGGATGATGTGACTCACCGGCGACAACTCGCTCATGCCGTAGCCCTGCAGCATGTGCAGGTCGAGGCGCTTGGCGACGGCCTGGCCCAGCTCGTCGTCGAGCGGCGCGGCACCCGACATCATCGTGTGCAGCGAGGACAGGTCGTAGTTGTCGATGATCGGGTGCTTGGCCAGCGCCACGGCCACCGGCGGCGCGATGTAGGCCATCGTCACCTTGTGGTTCTGGATGTTCTCCAGGAACTCCACGAGGTCGAAACGAGGCATCACGACCAGCGACGCGCGGTTGTAGAGCGCGGCGTTGAGCAGCACGGTCATGCCGTAGATGTGGAAGAAGGGCAGCACCGCGATGACCACGTCGTCGGCACCCATGCCCTGGAGCGGGCGGATCTGGGCGACGTTCGCGACCAGGTTGCGGTGTGACAGCGCGACACCCTTCGGATTGCCGGTCGTCCCCGACGAGTACGGCAGCACCGCGACATGGGTCGACGGATCGAACGACACCTCCGGCGCGGACAATCCTGCCCCCAGCAGATCGGCGGCGTTGGGGTGCCCCGAGGCGTCCTGGCCCTCCCCGTCGAGGACGATCAGATCCGCATCCGCCAGCCCGGCCTCGTCGGCGGCGGCCTTGGCCTGCTCCAGCATCGGCGAGATCGTCACCAGCATCTTGGCGCCCGAATCCCGCAGCTGCTTGGCGATCTCGGGCCCGGTGAACAAGGCGTTGATCGTCGTCGCGGTTCCACCGGCGCGCAGGATGCCGTGGAACACCGTCGCGAACGCCGGGATGTTGGGCGACAGGATGCCCACCACGTCGCCCACACCGATACCCCGCGAGGCCAGCGCACCCGCGGCCGCGTCGATCTGCGAGATCAGCTGCGCGTAGGTGGTCGTCGCCCCCGACTTCGGGTCCACCAGCGCGGTGCGGGACAGGTCCTCGTCGGACACCGCGCCGAACAGGAACTCGAACACGCTCACATCGGGGATCTCGACGTCAGGGAACGGACTCGTGAAGCTCATGACACCTCCATAGGGGAATTTCTCGCCAGCATCGTATCAACGCATGTTGACACGATGTGACGTGGACCTCTCCAGAGTGAGTCTACGATTCGTCCGATTCGGTCCCGACGTCAGTCGCCTGAAGAGCCTCGACGTCAGTCGCCTGATGAGCCTCGACGTCAGTCGCCTGAAGAGCACCGTCGACCACCGACTCGCCCGGCACATAGCGTCCCTCGAGCGGCGCCCCCGCCTCCGGCAACGACTCCTTGTCGATGAGGTGCTCGAACGCGAGCAGGTTGCGCAGGGACTCACCACGCGACACCCGCCACGCCCACTCACGCTGGATCGAGGTGAGGAAGCCGAGTTCGAGAAGCGTGTTGAAGTCGCCGTCCGCCGCCTCGAGGACCTGTCCGAGGATGCGATCCACCTCGCCGGAGCTCACCGCCTCGGCGGAGATCCGGCCCACCAGGTAGATGTCACCGGTGTTGTCGATGGTGTAGGCGACGCCGTACAACCGGCGATTGCGCTTCAGCAGGTGTTTGTACACGCCGGCGTGGTTCTCGTCGGGTCGCCGGCACACGAAGGCCTCCACCCGGACGCCGTGCTCGCTCGCCGTCAGCAGCACAGTGGTCGTGAGTTTTCGTTCGCCGGGCAACTCGACGACGACGTGGTCGACATCGGCGCCGCCGCCGCTCTTGCGTGTGAAGGCGATCTCGTTCTCGCCCAGCGTCTTCTCGAGCAGGTCGACGACCTCGGTGCGACTCACGGCATCCTCTCTTCGATGACTTCAGACGGTGACGCGGTTGCGCCGGCGGCGCCAGCGGCGTCGGACACGGGCCGAGGCCGCAGCGGTCACGGACGCGTCCTGCTGATCGGGACCCTGCCGTGCGGCGAACGACCGCATGGCACGGCCGTAGCTCTCCAGGAGCTGATCCACCGTGTGCTCCCAGGAGAACTGCTCGGCGTGGGAACGGGCGTTGTGTCCGAGTTCGACGAGCCGGTCGGGTTGCACGAGGAGCTTCTCGAGCGCGTTGGTCCAGTCCCCCACACCGTGCCCGTTGACCAGGACGCCGGTCCGGCCGTCGTCGACGGCCACACCGAGACCGCCCACGTTCGCGGCGATGACGGGCGTCCCGCACGCCTGCGCCTCGATCGCGACGAGCCCGAAACTCTCCGAATGACTGGGAACCGCAACGACATCCGATGCCCGGTAGACCTGGACGAGGCGATCCGCCGGCTGGGGCGGCAGGAAGGTCACCGAGTCGGCGATCCCGAGTTCGGCGACCTGATCCATCAGAGCGGTGGGTCGTTGCAGTCCCGACCCCGACGGTCCGCCGACGATGAGGACCCGCAGCTTGCGCCCGGCCGTGGCGGACTCCCGGATCAGGGGCGCGGCCGCCGCGACCAGGAGGTCGGGGGCCTTGAGCGGCTGGATGCGACCGACGAAGGTCACGATCATCTCGTCGGGATCGAGACCGAGTGCCGCGCGGGCTGCCGAGGCCGAACCCGTTGTGTAGCAATCCAGATCGGCACCAGGGGTCACCACGTCGATACGATCTGCGGCGGCGTCGTACATCGAGAGCAGTTCGGCCGCTTCGGTCTGCGTGTTGGCGACCAGACGATCGGCCTCGCCGACGACCTGCTGCTCGCCGATCACCCGAAGTTGCGGCTCGGCGGTGTCGCCCGCGGCCAGGGACGCGTTCTTGACGGCGGCGAGGGTGTGCGCGGTGTGCACCAGCGGGACGCCCCAGCGGTCGCGCGCGAGCCAGCCCACCTGTCCCGAGAGCCAGTAGTGCGAGTGGATCAGGTCGTAGTGGCCGGGCGCCTGGGCGGCCTCGGCGCGCAGGACCCCGGCCGTGAACGCGCACAGCTGGGCGGGCAGATCACGCTTGTCGAGCCCCTCGAACGGACCGGCGACCACGTTGCGCACGGTGACGCCGGGCGCCGCGGCGACCGACGGCGCATCGGCCGACGACGTCGCCCGGGTGAAGATCTCGACCTCGACCCCCCGACGGGCCAGCCGAGTGGCGGTCTGCCAGACATAGACGTTCATCCCCCCGGCATCACCGGTGCCCGGCTGTGCCAGCGGCGAGGTGTGCACGGAGATCAGCGCGACACGCCGCGGCGACGGGCTCGAGGTCATGCTCTCCACCATAGAGAAGGGCCGTGCCCGACGGCTCGTCCCCCGGCGCGCGGACACCCTGCACGGGCGCCGCCACGATCGCCTAGACTGCTGTCGGTAACGATTGTCATTTGCGTAAAGGTTGTCGATGAGGAAATCCCTGCTGGCCACGGCCGGCGTACTGTCCGCCGCCGCCCTCGTGCTGTCCGCCTGCTCGAGCGACTCGGGCGGGAGCGACGGTCCCCCGACCGTGGTCGCCTCCACCAACGTATGGGGTTCGGTCGCGTCCGCCGTCGCCGGGGACAAGGCGCAGGTCACGGCGCTGTACAACAACGCCGACGGTGACCCGCACGAGTTCGAACCGTCGGCCGCGGACACCGCGACCATCGCCGACGCCGACATCCTCGTCTTCAACGGCGGCCATTACGACTCCTACATGGAGGAGGCCGCGTCGAACTCCGATGCGACGGCCGTCGACGCGTTCGCGCTGCTCGGCAGCGAGGACCACTCGTCGGAGGCCGGCGGCGAGCACTCCGACCACGGCGATGACCACGGGTCAGGCGGCGACCACGCCGACGGGGCGCACGACCACTCGCACGACGATCAGAACGAGCATGTCTTCTACGACCTGCCGGTCGTCGCCCAGGTTGCCGACAAGGTCGCCGACGCGCTGGCCGAGCAGGACCCGGACAACGCCGAGACCTACCGCGCCAACGCCGAGACCTTCACCACGGGCATCGACGGCCTGCGGGACGAGCTCACGACGATCCGGGAGCAGCACGCGGGCACCGAGGTCGCCCAGACCGAGCCGCTCGCGGGTTACATGCTGAGCGAGGCCGGACTCGTCGACATCGCCCCGGCCGGCTTCACCCAGGCCGTGGAGGAGGGCCAGTCGCCCGCGGCGGCCGACCGCGCCGCCCTGCAGGACATCCTCGCCGACCGCCGCGCGAAGGTGCTGATCTACAACACGCAGGCCGTGGACCCCGTCACCCAGGCGATGCTCGATGTCGCCGAATCGGCGAATGTCCCCGTCGTGAAGTTCACCGAGACCCTGCCCGACGGCGTCACCGACTACATCGTGTGGCAGGACGCACAGATCGACGCCCTGACCGCGGCCCTGGGTGCCGGATCCAATTGACCGGGACAAGTGACGGCGGGACAGGTGACTGCGGGACAGGTGACGGCGGGGCGGGAACGGGCAAGCATCCGGTCGTCACGTTCACCGGCGCCCGACTCGCGTTCGGTGACCGGATTCTCTGGGACGACCTGAATCTGACGATCGAGCCCGGCGAGTTCGTCGCGGTCCTCGGGCCGAACGGTTCGGGCAAGACATCGTTCCTACGGGTCCTGTTGCGCCAGTACGCCCTGGACCGCGGGAGCGTGGCCACCACCCACGCGGTCGGGTACATCCCGCAGCAGCACGCCGAGGACGACGCGGACCCGATGGCAATCCGCGGCCGGGACCTCGTCGGGTTCGGGGTCGATGGCGGCCGCTGGGGTGTGGGTCTGCGCGGACAGGCCCGGCGACGCGAACTCGTCGACCGTGCGCTCGGTTCGGTGGACGCCCTGCCGTACGCCGACGCCCCGCTCGGCGTCCTTTCCGGTGGCGAACAGCAGCGCCTGCGTGTCGCGCAGGCGGTGGTGAGCGACCCCGAACTGTTGCTGTGCGACGAACCGCTCGCCAGCCTGGATCCGACCAACCAGCAGGTGGTCGTCGATCTCATCGATCGGCGGCGACGGGAGGCCGGGACCGCGGTCGTCTTCGTGACCCACGAGATCAATCCGATCCTCTCCTACGTCGACCGCGTCCTCTACCTGGTCGACGGCCGCTTCCGCATCGGCCAACCGCACGAGGTGATGACGACGGAGACGCTGAGCGAGCTGTACGGCAGCGACGTCGAGGTCCTGCGCGTCAACGGCCGACTCGTCGTGATCGGCGGCGAGGACGCCCATCACTGCGCCGCGGACACCGAGCCGGGCGGGGTCGTGTCGGGCGGGGCGAGGTCGGGCGGGCCGGTGTGAGCATCACGTACTCCGCCGCCGACCGCTCGTTCAGCGACCTCTGGGATTTCTCCACCACCGTCGACCTGCTGGGTTACGACTTCATGCAGCAGGCGATACTCGCGATGGTGCTGCTCGGCCTCCTCGGTGGCCTGCTGGGCCCGCTGATCGTCGCCCGCCAGATGTCCTTCGCAGTACACGGCGCCAGCGAGCTCTCGGTGACCGGCGCGGCCGCCGCGCTGCTGATCGGGTTCAGCGTGAACCTCGGCGGTGTCATCGGCGCGGTGATCGCCGCCGCGGTGTTCGGCTTCCTCGGCAACAAGGCGCGCGAGCGGGATTCGGTAATCGGCGTCGTGATGGCGTTCGGACTCGGCATCGGCGTGCTGTTCCTGGCGCTGTACGGCCGAATCGGCACCGGGTTCGCGCTGCTGACCGGGCAGGTCGTCAGCGTCGGGATCAACGGCCTCGTCGCGATCGCCATCACCACAGGCATCGTCGTCGTCGTGCTGGCCGTGATCTACCGGCCACTGCTGTTCGCCTCCACCGATCCCCGCGTGGCGCAGGCACAGGGCGTACCCATCCGAACCCTGTCCGTGGTGTTCGCGATCATCATGGGCCTCGCGGCCGCGCAGGGCGTGCAGATCATCGGCGCGCTGCTCGTGATGTCGCTGATGATCACCCCCGGCGCCGCGGCCGCTCGCGTCACGTCGAGCCCGGCCCGCGCGCTGGTGCTGTCGGTCGTGTTCGCCGAGGTCGCGGCGGTCGGTGGGCTGCTGATGTCACTCGCTCCCAAACTGCCCGTGTCGGTCTTCGTCACGATCATCTCGTTCGCGATCTACGTCGTGTGCCGGATCGTCGGGAACCGCCGCGTGCATCGCACGCGCTGAGCCGAGGAACAACACAACCGCTGCTCTCTGACCTGAGGGAAGCGACCCCCTGCTCCCTGAGGCGCGCGGAGCGACCCCCCTGCTCCCTAATCCGAAAGAACCGCATAACCCCTGCTCCCTGAGGTGCGAGGAGCGCAAGCGACGAGCCACGAAGGGCTCGGTGAGACACGTTGCTACACCCTTCGTGGCTCGCTTCGCTCGCTCCTCAGGGAACAGAGATTAACGCTCGCAAACTCGCTCCTCAGCATCTGTCACTCCTCGGCGAAGCCGGGATTGCAGCCTGCGCCGACCATGTCCTCCTCGGCGACGACGGGACGGCCGGGTTCGAGGTTCCAGCTGGGCTTCTCGGGTTCGACGAGGCGCGCGAACCGCCAGTGGCAATCGAACTGGGCCCGCATCCCGGGAGTGTCGGCGGAGGGGTCGAGCGCGAGGACCTCCACCCACGCGGCGGTCATCGCGTCGGGTTGGGTGGTGTAGCGCCCGGAGGTCGTGGGGAACACCGAGAGACTCGGCCCGACAGCGGTGTCGGTCCATTCGGTTCGCTCGATGTAGGGCGGGCGGTAGACGATCGTCGGGACGCTCTGCGTCGGGTTCGACGAGTACGGCCCCGACGAGTACGGGGTCGGCGACGGACTCGTCGCGCTCGATCCGGGTGCGCCCGATCCCGTTGTGCCCGATCCCGAAGCACTCGGTCCGGGCTCGACCGGATCGGTGGTCCCGCAGGCGGACAGGACCACCGCGGCGGCCAGGACGCCGGCTGCGGTGCGCCACCGCCCGCGGGCTCGTGCGGCCGCCCCGGCACCCGCGTTGTCTAACCCCGTCGACATACCGACACCTTAGGTGACGGGTAGCCTGCACCATGTGGTCCGCCGGCGCACGCCAATGCGGGCGGTCGGGGTGATACTCACCGCGATCGTCGTGGTGCTGTCGTGCGTGGCCGGATGCGCCCGCACCCCGGCCCCCGGGCCGTCGGAGTCGACCCTGTCGCATCGGGCCTCGGCAACTCCCACGGGTTTACTGCTCGACGGGAAACCCTGGTGGCCCGCGGGTTTCAACGCCTATCAGCTCAGCACCGACTGGTCGATCAACCGTGGCTGTGGCGCTCAGGTCGACGTCGACGAGTACTTCGACAAACTCCCACCCCGCGCACTCACCAGATTCAACCTGTACTCGGTCTTCGCCGTCGACAAGCGCAGCGGGCTTCTCGACTTCGGCCCGATCGACCGGGTCTTCGAGGCCGCTGCCCGGCACCAACAGATGGTGTTGCCGGTGCTCACCGGGGGTTCGGGCGACTGTGAGGACGAGCGGTTCAAGGACCGCGACTTCTATGTCGACGGCTGGCAGGGCGAGGAGATCGTGGGCGGGCTGACGTTTGCGGAGTGGGTCGAGATCGCGGTGACCCGGTGGCACGACGAGCCGTCGATCGCCGGGTGGGAACTGGTCGGGGAACCCGAGGCGAGCGAGTGCGGAGCCACCTCGTGCGACTGGCGGGCACGCTCCTGTCCCGACGACGCCACGGTGGTGCTGCGTTCGTTCTTCGATCGGGCGGGGGCGCATCTGCGGACCTTCGACTCCGACCGGCCGATCTTCGCGGGACTCGTGGGCGGCGACCAATGCGGGCTCGCGGGGCCCGGTTACGCCGAGGTCGGGCGTTCGACCGGCGTGGACGTGCTCGACTTCCATGACTACCGCTCCGACGTCGACCCCGAATCCGGCCCCGCGGGCAGCAACCTGCGTGCGCGTCTGGAACAGGCGCGCGACCTCGGTAAACCCCTGGTGGTCAACGAGATCGGCATCCGAGCCGGCTCGTGTCGGTCCGTGGCGGACCGGGCCGGGCAATTCGAGTCCATCATCGCGCGGCATCGCGCCGCCGGAGTCGCCGGCGCGTTGCTGTGGTCCTTCGTCCCCGACCCACGCGGCACCGAGTGCACCTACGACATCGGACCGAATGACCCGGCCTGGAATGTGGTGCGCGAGAACACTTCATGACAACACCCGGGCCCGACTGTCCAGCGGAACCAGGACGCCTCACACGAGCCGATACAACCGCCAGTTCGGCAGATCTGCGCCCTGGTTGCGCGCCTCGAGCATGAGAACGCCGATCTGGGCGCCGTTCTCGTAGATGGTCGGGTAGCGCTGGTTGATCGCGTCGGAGAGTCCCCGGCCTTCCGGTGGCACGGTGAGGAAGTAGCGGACGCCGCCGCCCACCGGGTCGTTGAGCAATTGTGCGAAGTCGCGATCCGACGGGATGACGAACTGGCGAGGACGCGTGGACTGGACCACCACCGCGAAGCCATACACGGTGTCACACAGGACCGCACCGTCGGGCAGGTCCATGCCGTCGAGATACTCGGCGAGTACCCGCTCGGTCGAGAAGGACCGCACGATCCGCTGCTCGTCGAGGTACTTCTGGTCCACAGAGTCCGGGCGCGGATCGACCACCGATCCGAGGGCGAACTCCTGGGGCGCGTATTTCGGCGACGTCATGCCGACGGCGGTGACCGGGATCGCGGTGGCCACCACCACGATCACGACCGTCGCCGCGATCTTGTACCCCCAGCGCGAGGCATAAGGCCGTGCCGGCAGGAGGTCGGCGTGCGCTCCCTGACGCCGCATCGGGACCTGCCGCCGCAGCGGGACCGACAACAGCGCGACGACCGCGGCGAGCAGGATGACGGTCATGTAGAAGCGCAGGAAGCCGAACGTCGACCCGCGCGAGTAGCCGAAGACCTGGAAGGCGAGCACCGCCAGGATCAGCAGCGCCGGCAACAGCGGCGCGAGCCGGTTGCGCCGGGCGCGTACGCCGATCAGTCCGAGGAGCAGCACCGGCAGCAACGGGGCGAGGATGAACATCTCGGTCAGCGAGAACTCGACCGCGGCCCCGGTCGTCGACGATCCACTACCACCGGACTGCGCGATGATCGAGGCGTTACCGTACTCGGAGGTGAACTGCGCGAAGGCGTCCCCCGTGATCAACCACCCGGCCGCAGCCCAGGCCAGGAACGCCAGTGCGCTCGGCGCCACGACCAGGGTGATGTCGAGCAGCGTGCGCGACACCCGTTTTCGGCGATCGTGCCGCGAATAGGTCACCCAGCCGACGACCAACGCCGCGGCGAGTGCGGCGGCTCCGCCGTCGTAGCGGGTGAGGTAGGACAACCCGAGTGCGATACCGGCCACGACGAGTTCGTGGACATCGTCGGAGGAGACCCACCGGATCAGACGACGGGAGGCCCACGCGAGAAAGAAGAGGTAGGGCGCCTCGCTCATCCCGTTTGCCGCGTACAGGACGATCATCGGGTTGATCGCATAGAAGACCGTGAAAGTGCCTGCCACCAGTGGTCGCAGGCCCTGGTCACGCGCGATCCCCGACGCCTGGACCACCGAACCCGCCATGAAGGCCGAGGACATGATCACCGCCGAGAGCGCCTGCGTCGTCATCTCGGGGATCCACGGGGTCAGCGCGGTGAGAGGTAGCTGGACGACGGCGGTGAGCGGGGTGAAGACGAAGCCGATCGCCGCGAGATGCGGTGTCCGGCTGAACAGGACGCTCTGTGCCGACTGGACGCGCGACAGCGCGTCACCGAAGAACAGCTGCACCTCGGCGGCGAGATAGACACCGATCACGAGGTACGGAATCCACGTCGCGAGGAAGATGAGCACCCCGGGCGGGACGCGGCGGGTCACGTCGGTCCCCCGCTCTTCGGTTCCCCGGCTTCCTCCGCGGCACCGTTCGCCGACTCCGGCGCACTGCTCGTGGACAGTCCGTGAAAGGTCTTCTCCCAGTACGAAGGATTGACCAGGATCTGCCACATGCCCTTGATGGCGGCAACACTCATCATCAGCCAGTACAGCGGGATCAGCAGCGCCGAGACGAGCAGTTCACTGCGGTCGTCCTCGCGGATCGCGATGAGGTTCATGTACAGCGCGGCGCCGTTGCCCAGCAACAGCGAGATGAGCGACAGGTAGTAGATCGGCCCGGGGAACAGTTCGGCGACGACAGGTGGCTGTCCGCCGATCCACAGCGCCAGGATCAGCCAGAACACCATGTTCAGGCAGGCGATGACCGGGGTCCCGGCGATCAGCAGCGTGAAACGCACGAATGCGACGGGCCCGAGGATGTGCCACAACTTGACCGGGTGACGCATGTGGACGAGCCACGTCTGCATGTAGCCCTTGTACCAACGGGAGCGCTGACGGACCCAGTTGATGGGATCGACGTTGGCCTCTTCCATCGTGACCGAGTCCAGCACGAGGGTGCGGTAACCGTGGTCGGCGATGCGGACACCGAGGTCGGCGTCCTCGGTCACGTTGTACGGATCCCAGGCGCCGATCGTGTCGAGGACGTCGCGCCGGAAATGATTCGACGTGCCGCCCAACGGGATCGGCGCCCGGCTGACCATCATGCCCGGCAGCAGGAACCCGAACCAGATGCCGTAGTCGGCGGTGAACCATTCGGTCAGCAGGTTGTCGCGCACGTTGTGGAAGCTCAGCTTGCCCTGGACACAGACCACCGAGTCATCGCCGGAGTTGTTGAGCACGTGGACCGCGCGACGCAGCTGCAGCGGATCGGGTTTGTCCTCGGCGTCGAAGATCGTGACGATGTCGCCGGTCGCGAAGTGCATGCCGTAGTTGCAGGCCTTCGGTTTGGTCCGCGGTTGGGCCGGCGGGGTCAGGACGACGGTGACGATCCCGTTGTCCTCCACCCCGCGCGCCGCCTCGATCGTCGGCTCGTCGTCCTCCTCGAGAAGCAACAGGACCTGTAGTTTGTCCCGCGGGTACTCGATCGTCTCCATCGCGGCCACCAGTTGCCCCACCACTTCGGGCTCCCCGTAGGCCGGGACGAACACGGTGTAGGCAGGCAACTCGTCGTCGGGGATGGACCGGGCCTGTTCGTCGGAGACGCGGATGGCTCCGTTGACCAGTCCGCGCCGGAAGATCACCAGGCGGTCGGCGAGGGTGACCACGTACCCGATGGTCGCGATCGACACCAGGGTCGCGCAGGTGCCGACCGGTTCGATCGCCATCGCGACGGCGATGATGCCGAGCAGGGTGAATCCGATGATCTTCTGGATTCGGCTGAACGCCACCGAGGCCGACATGTCCTCGTCGGCGTTGCGCAGTCGGTTGACGGCATCCTCGAGGGCCTGCGCGCGATACTCCGGGTCGGCGAGCAGGTCGGGCACCGGTCTGCTCGGCCGCGTGCTGCGCGCGACTCCCGGCGCGTCCGCATCGGCCCCGGCTCGGCCGGCGTCCGCCTCCTCGATGCTCATCTCGCCGGCCCCTCTGCGGCACCGAGCTGAGCCCGGATGAGTCCGCCGGCGAGGCCGACGAGCAGGTCCCGATCCTTGAGCTGTGGGTCGGTGTCCAGCAGTACGGAGTTGCCTCGCAACAGGATCGTCAGCAGTGAGTTCATGTTCGCGAGGATCGTGATGCGCGGCTCCGGGAAGTAGGCCTCGGGCTCGTGGTTGTCGACCGCCCACAGCATGATCTGCTGGGTGCGGCTGCCGTTGTTCCACCGCCACGACAACACCGTGTACGTGAGGTACCGCTCGTCGTCGACGACACTCCACAGGCGTCCCCGCACGCCGTTGGACAGGTCGACCTCGACGGGCATGCTCGACCGCTCGTCGGACAGGTCGTACCGGAAGATGTCCTGGTAGACGTCGAGGACCAGCGGTCGCCGACTGTCGACGCTGTCGACGACCACCCGCCTCGGGCGCGCGAACTTGTCGTATGCGCGGTTCCCCCGGGTCTGGAGCATGACCTGCCGGATGAGCACGGCGCCCGGTCCGTACAGCCGCGACACCCAGCCGTAGACACCGAAGGACTCCTGCCGCCAACCCGCGGGCACCACCAGCGGTTCACCGATGTCGAGCTGTGGGTACCGGTTGCTCTGGTAGTTGCTGCCCACCGGCGGAGTGGGATTGAGCGCCAACAGGATCGCGACAAGCAGCACCACCAGGCCGGGACGGCCGACGAAGGCGACCTTGGGCGGGCGGATCTGACCGGCCACGGGCGGCGACCACTTTCGGCCGCCGCGCCGTCGGTAGTCGAACAGCATGTACACCGATGTCGCGAACGCCGCGATCAGCGCCGGATACGGGATCACGACATTGCGGGGCGCGTCGAGTGCACTGAGTGTGAACAGGGCGACGAGACCGATCGCGCCGGCCAGCAGTGCCGCCACGAGTTTTCGCCGCCACGTGTGGCCCACCGCGATGGCGGTCGCGGCGACGGCCATCAGGACCAGGATGAAACCCGCTGCCAGCGAGGTACCGCCGAGCAGCAGAACCGCCGCTCGCACCGGCGGCGGGAAGACGAGCAGGAAAAGCAGCCACACCCATCGATAACGCGTCACCGGCCGCAACCCGAACAGCATGATCGCGGCCCCGAACACGAACAGCCACAGCGCGAGCAGATCGATGTGGGTCGTCAGATATGCGCGTGCATACCGCGGATTGACGAGGTACTTCATCGCCAGCGCCAAGATCAGCACCACCATGCCGACGATGACGTCGGTCTGCCGGTCGTAGATCGGTAGCTCGTCGACGTCGCGCCACGAGACACCGATGACCGCGATCAGCACGAGGACCACGAGAACCGGGACGTACAGGATCAGCGTCTGCGCCACCAGTTCTTCGATGACCGCGCGGATGGTGTTCCAGAACCCGAGGATCGTGCAGCCGATCAGGAACAGCCACCGAGCTGCGACCAGCCACTCCGGATGATCGGTGAACATCGACGGCGGCGTCTCGGGCTTGCGGCGTGTGACGACGCCGACGAGCGTGCCGACCGCGCTCGTCGGTGCGGCCGGCTCCGGGTCAGGGGCCTGTGCCGTGGTCGTCGCGGAAGCCTCGGGCACGCCGCTCAGCCTTCGGCGGTTCCGTGCCGGCGACGACGCAGGATGAGGGTGGCGGCGACGGCAGCGACCACCACGATGCCGACTCCCACGACCGCGAACGCCACCCATGACGTCCCGCCTTCCGACGACTCCGAATCCGGTGCGTCGTCGTCGACCACGACCACCGGCTCCTGGCCCGAGACCTGCAGCAGGGCGTCACCGTTCAGCGACCGCCAGCGATCGGGATCGGCGGCCAGCCAGTCGAGCAGGGCGTCGAGGTCGGCGGCGTCGCGGGTCGAGGTCGCGACCAGGACCGTTCGGTTGCCGTCGCGGGCCACCTGGATGGAGCCGAAACGCACGGTCGGAGACAGGAGGACCTCGGCGCGCCGACCGTCGGGATCGAGGACGGACACGGTGCCACCGTCGGCGGTCACCGGCAGCGACAGATCCGGCAGTCCCTGGCCGTCGGCGGCGATGACGACGGCGGGCGCGGACGACGACATCGCGTCGTCGAGCGGCACGACGTCGACGCCGAGGCGCACCGCCGACAGTCGCTGCAGGCCGGACATGAGTGCCACCGCGCGAGCGACATCGTCGACGTCACCGCTGGTCCAGGCCAGTGAGTTCCGCGGCATGAGGGCCTGCGGCAGGGACGCGAACCCCGAGGGAGTCGGCGGATCGGCGACCTCGGATCGCACCTCGCCGGACGAGTCGAGGCTCAGCGAGCTGCGTACGCCCGAACCGCATTCCTCACCGACGTCGCCGTGGTTGTAGGTGACGGTGACCTCGGTGTAGCGCGTCAGCAGGTCGGCGGGGACGTCGACCCACGAGTTGTAGCTGCCCGACGCGTCCGCGGGCCAGGAGGCGATGACCCGGTCGCCGATGGACACCGCGATCTGACCGCCCATCGGGGTGTAGGTGCCCTGCAACTGCATTCGAATGTTCTTGGACGGACGTCCCAGGCGGGTCTGGTCGATCCCGAACGAGATGGTCGGCCATCCGGTCGCGGAGACGAGTTCGTCGCCCACCCCCAGTTCGGCGAGGGTGGTGACCTCCGGCGCGAGTTGCGGTGCGGCGAACGGCGGTCCGGCGACCGCCGCGGAGCTGACGGCGATCGACGAGAGGTCGGAGGTGAGGAACTCGACCTGCGCCGCGAGTTCGTCCTCGCTGCCGCCGATCCGTAACACCGGCCAACCCGCCCCCGGACCGAGGCTGAGTCCGTCGGGTAGATCCGAGTTGATGACGATCTGACGCTCCAGCGGTTCGATCTCCGTAGCAGGCGCGGCTACGCCACGCGGCAACGAGTCCGTCTCGATCTCCACCGTCGCCGCGCCGTAGTTCGCGACCACGGCGGTCGCAAGCGACACCGCCGCAGCGCCTTCGGCGGGCCGGACGTCGTCGGGGACGAAGATCGTGAGTTTGCGCAGGATCGGCGGCAGGAACTCGGCGACGCTGTTCGGCTCGGCTTCGCGGCCGCCGAACGTCGCCGTCGCGTTCTGGATGCGCAGTCCCGAATCGGCGTCGAACAGGCACGATCCGGTGGTGCGCAGATACGTCCGGAGGACGAGGTCGGCGGCGTTGCGGTCGACCCGCACTCCGCGCAGCGGCAGCGAGATCGGCGAGTTCACAGCCGGATTGATCGGCGTCCGGGAGATGAGCCGACCTTCCTGCAGCACGTCGACGGTGCCGCCGGTGACGAAAGTGGGGTACTGCGCGACGCCGCGCAACTCGGTGGGAGTGAGATTCGGGGGTACGGCGAGCGACAGACTCACCTCGCCCTGCTGGCCCGGGAACGCGATGGTCGACGACGAGCCGAGATCGCGAAGACTCAGCGGCGCAGGCGGATCACCCGGCGCCGCACCGGCGGACGGCGTGGTCCACGATCCGACCGAAGCGATACCGGCCAGCAGTAAGCCGGTCAGCAACACTGCCGATGCGCGACGTCGCACGATGCGCAATCGCGCGCGAGATCTCCCCGCGTGAGATCCCCCCTCGTGAGATCCCAAGGACACGTGCATATGTCACCCTCCGAGTGACCCCCGTTGCCCGACCCAGTACCGCCCCGTAGGAAACCTATCGCACGAGACGATCCGGCACATATTTTCGCGCAACCGCCCTGCTGGGCCGCCTCGTGCCGGCAGCCGGCCGGTGCGTGTCGACGGTGATCGATGCCATTTCGATTCGCCAACGATGCCCCGAACCGTCACCAGACTCTGCGACGATGTCCTGCAGGTCGACACGTCCGGCGAACTCGAAGGAGCGCAATGCGACAGGTTCACGCCGGCGAACACGTCGACGGCGGCGTCTATGTCGACATCGCCGACGCGACGATATGGCACTTCACCGCCGGGGAGGCGCACGGTCCACCGACGGTCCTGCTCCACGGACTGTTCGCCTCGGCGTCATCCTGGGGAACGCAGATCCCCGCGTTCCTCGACGCAGGCCGGCAGCTGTTCGTGCCCGAACGGTCCGGTCACGGACACAGTCCCGACCTCCCCGGCGATTTCAGCCTCGGGAGGATCGTCGAACGGACGATCGTCTATCTCGTCACCGTCGTTCGTCGACCGGCCGATCTGGTGGGCTGGGCCGACGGCGCCGCGGTCGCGCTGATCATCGCCCGCGAGCGTCCGGACCTCGTCCGCCGGCTGGTGTTGGTGGGCGGATATCTCAACAGTGCCGGCCGCACGGCCGACAAGTTCATCGACCAGGTGACGCGGCGCGACCCGGTCACGATGGACTACCTGCGCATCTCCTACGACACCACGTCACCGGACGGACCCGAGCACTTCGACGCGGTCTACGACAAAGCCATCCGGATGCTCACCACCGAGCCCGAACACGAGGTCGCCGGGTTCGCCGGGGTCGAGGTGCCCACACTCGTGGTGGTCGCCGACCGCGGCCTCGTCCGCCTCGAACACGCACTGGCGCTGACCCGGACGCTGCCGCACGCCCGGCTGGCCGTGCTCCCGGGCACCCACATCCTGCCGGTGGAGTCACCCGAACTGTTCAACCCGCTCGTCCTGTCGTTCCTGGCCGCCGACCCCCCGTCGGTGTGGGAGTTCGGCTGACCCGAGCCGTGGCCGGTCGCGTCAGGCCGGCGAATGTACCCGGTACCACGCCTGGCGACGGAGGGTGTCCGGGTCGGCCTCGACGTGGTCGGGGTCGTCGATCACCAACACCTTGCGATCACCGGTGGTGTACGCCGGCCAGCCGAGCCCGGGATCGCCGGTGCGGGCGAATCCGCCCCAGCGCGTCTGGACGTTCCGGGTGACCCGCCCGGAACCGGGCCAGTCCGCGAGAGCCAGCCCGGCGCCCATGGGCGCCCGGTAGGCACCGAACACGCTGAACAGCTCCGTGGCGTGCGTGGCCCCGAAGCCCGTGGCCTCGAGGATCTTCGTCTGATAGTCGTAGCGGTACACGTAGGTCGGGGCCACTGCGCTGTGCCCGTCGGCGAAGGCACTCATCGGCGCCCAGAAGATCGAGTCGCCGGCCAGCCGGATGCGGTCGCGGTCGCCGTCCTCGTAGTGCGAGGCGATCTCGCGCCGGACCTCCTCGTCCTCCACCCGCATCAAGGTGCGTTCGGCGTCGGGCAGGACGTTCCAGAGTTTGGCGAACAGCTTGCCCTCGTCACGGTTGCTGCCGATCACGAGCGGTACCGGCTGCGTGAGCCCGCCCGCGGCCGCGGCCAGCGGCGAACGCGGCAGCAGATCGCCGTCGATCACGGGCGCGAACGGGATCGCACCCCCGGCGGTCTTGGCGGCGAATCGCATCAACCGGTTGCCCGCCTCGAGTAACAACGCCGGGTTGGGCGAGGTGAGCAGCCGCTGCGCGTGCACCGTGTCGACAGGCGGCTCGTCGCGCTCGAGCGAGGTCGACCGACGCTGCGGGTCACGCAACAACCGGACGAACTCATCTGCGTAGATCCTGGCGGCGTCCTGTTCGACGACCAGTTCCGGCGCGGGGCTCTGCGCGATCGCATGGTGGTAGAGACCGGTCGTCGACGGTGCCGACAGGAGGGACAGCACCGACGACCCGCCGGCGCTCTCGCCGAAGATCGTGACGTTCCCGGCGTCGCCACCGAAGGCCTCGATGTTGTCCTGTACCCACTGCAGCGCCGCGATCTGGTCACGGAGGCCGACGTTGGAGTCGAAGGGTCGATCCTCGGTGGCGAACTGACCGAGGTCGAGGAAGCCGAACGGACCGAATCGGTACTGGATGGTCACCACGACGACGTCCTGGGAGCGGGCCAGGAAGGCGCCGTCGTAGAGCGGGGTGGCGGCCGTGCCGAGGATGAATGCGCCACCGTGGATGAACACCATCACCGGCCGCGGTGTCGACGACGCGACATCGGGCGAATAGACGTTCAGGGTCAGGCAGTCCTCGGCCATCGGCGCGAACTTGCCGGGCGCGATGGCCGTGAACCGCTTCTCCTGGATGGCCGCCTTGGCCACCTTGGTGCAGTCGCGGACACCGGGCCAGTCGTGGGCCGGCTCCGGTGCGAGGAACCGACGGTGGGCCACCGGCGGCGCCGCGAACGGGATGCCTCGCCAGCTGATGGTCCCCTTGCGCAGCCGTTTCCCCCGGGCGCCCTCGACCACGCCGTTGCGGGTGGTCACCTTACTGTCGAGTAATGCCATACCCCCACCGTAGACGAAACGGGAACTCCGTCTACCGCGGTCGCGCGTAGACCACCGGCGGGGTGACGCCACCCTAGAATGCGCACATGAGTTCCGGCGGGGCGCGCATCGACCTGAACGCCGACCTCGGCGAGGGCGTCGGCGACGATGCGGCGATGCTCGGGATCGTCACCAGCGCCAACGTGGCGTGCGGCTTCCACGCCGGGACCCCCGCGCAGCTGCTCGCCACGTGCCGGGACGCGGTCGCCGCCGGGGTCCGGATCGGCGCCCAGGTGTCCTACCCCGACCGCAGCGGCTTCGGCCGCCGGTTCATGGAGATGGCGACTTCCGATCTGATCGCCGACCTGGTGTACCAGATCGGCGCGCTCGACGCCCTCGCCCGATCGGTGGGTGGCGCCGTCACGTACGTGAAACCCCATGGCGCGCTGTACAACACCGTCGTCAGCCACGAGCAGCAAGCCGACGCGGTGGTCACGGCGGTCCGTGACGTCGATGCCGGACTGGCGGTCATGGGGCTACCGGGCTCGGAGGTGCTGGCGCGGGCCGAACGAGCCGGTCTCGACACCATCACCGAGGCCTTCGCGGACCGTGCCTACACCCCGGAGGGCACCCTCGTGCCGCGGGGAACCGACGGCGCGGTGCTGTCCGACACCACCGAGATCGCGCGGCGGGTGGTCGAACTCGTCACCACGGGCCGGATCAGCGCGATCGACGGCACCGTCATCGGCGTGGACGCCAGGTCGGTCTGCCTGCACGGCGACACCCCGGGCGCGGTCGGACACGCGCACGCCGTGCGCGATGCACTCACCGCTGCCGGGATCGACGTCGGCGTGCCGCCGAGCTGACCGAGGCAGTCGCTGCCTGCTACTACCGGCGCCGCTGCCGGGCGAACTCGGCGAGGACCACCCCGGCCGCGACCGAGGCGTTCAGGCTCTCGACATCACCGGCCATGGGGATCGACAGGATCGAGTCACAGCTCTCGCGGACGAGGCGGGACAGACCCTTGCCCTCCGAACCCACCACGATCACGGTGGGGCCGCTGCCGTCGTAGTCGTCGAGCGTGACGTCGCCGTCGGCATCGAGACCGACCAGTTGCGCACCCTCGTCGGCCCAATCCTTCAGCGTGCGTGTCAGATTGGTGGCACGGGCGACCGGTAGGCGCGCCGCGGCACCGGCGCTGGTCCGCCACGCGACGGCCGTCACGCTCGCGCTGCGTCGTGCCGGGATCACCACACCGTGTCCGCCGAACGCCGCGACCGAACGGATCACCGCACCCAGGTTGCGCGGATCGGTGATGTTGTCGAGGGCGACCAGCAGCGGCGGGGTACCACTGGCCTTGGCCTCGGCCATCAGGTCGTCCGGGTGCGTGTACCGGTACTCCGGCACCTGCAGCGCGATGCCCTGGTGCATGCCATTGGTGGACAGGCGGTCGAGTTCGGGCTTGCCGACCTCGAGAATGGAGATCGCCGCGTCGCCCGCGATCTTGACCGCCTCGGCAACCCGCTCGTCGGGCTCGGAGTTGGTGGCGATGTACAGCGCGGTGGCCGGCACGCCCGCGCGCAGGCATTCCACGACCGGGTTGCGACCGAGGACGTACTCGGGACCCTCGTCCCTGGCCCGCACCCCGCCACGGCCGGTCGCCGACTTCGTCGCCGCCTTTGCTCGCTTGTGGGCCGGATGATACGGCCGATCAACAGCTTTCGGCGTCGCACCGCGAGCCTCGAGCCCGCGGCGGCGCTGGCCGCCCGACCCGACGGTCTGCCCCTTCTTGGTGCCGTCCTTGCGAATCGCACCCTTACGCTTGGAATTTCCTGCCATCACGCCTCACCCTTCAGAGCCCATTGCGCACCGTCGGGAGTGTCGGTGACCTCGATACCGGCCTCGGCCAGCCTGTCCCGCACCGCGTCCGCGGTCGCCCAGTCCTTGGCGGCGCGCGCATCGGCCCGCCGTTGTAATTCCGCGCGCACCAACACGTCGAGCGCCGAGGTGGCCGCCGACTCGTCGGCGGAGGCCACCCATCGCTCGTCGAGCGGGTCGACGCCCAGGATGCCCATCATCGCGCGCACCGAGGAGGCCGACGCCAGCGCAGTGGCGCCGTCGCCGGACTCGAGCGCGGTGTTGCCGTGCCGAACCACGTTGTGCACGACCGCGAGTGCGGCCGGTACGCCGAGGTCGTCGTCGAGGGCGGCGGCGAACTCGGGATCGACGTCACCGACGACCACCTCGCCCGCACGTGCTCCGACCCGCTCCACGAACGACTCGACGCGCCGGTAACCGGCAGCGGCCTCGGTGAGCGCACCCGGCGAGTACTCGAGCATGGACCGGTAGTGCGCACTGCCGAGGTAATACCGCAGCTCGACGGCCCGGACACGCTGCAGCATCGCGGGGATCGACACCACGTTGCCGAGCGACTTGCTCATCTTCTCGCCACCCATGGTGACCCAGCCGTTGTGTAACCAGTAGCGCGCGAACGGATCTCCCGCACCATGCGCCTGCGCGATCTCGTTCTCGTGATGCGGGAAGATGAGATCCATCCCGCCGCAGTGGATGTCGAATTCCGCGCCCAGAAGTCCGGTGGCCATCGCCGAGCACTCGAGGTGCCAGCCGGGACGGCCGGGCCCCCACGGCGTCGGCCACGACGGCTCGTCGGGCTTGGCCGCCTTCCACAGGGTGAAGTCGCGGGCATCGCGCTTACCGGTCCCCGCGCTCTCACCCTGGTGCACGTCGTCGAGCCGGTGCCCGGACAGCGATCCGTAATCCGGCAGGCTCAGGACGTCGAAGTACACGTTGCCGTCGGCGACGTAGGCGTGGCCGCGGTCGATCAGTCGCTCCATGTACTCGACCATCTGGGTGATGAAACCCGTGGCCCGCGGCTCGGCCGACGGCGGTAGGACGCCCAGCGCGCGATAGGCGTCGTCGAAGGCACGCTCGTGGGTGGTCGCCCACTCCCACCACGGCCGACCCGCCTCGGCGGCTTTCCGCAGGATCTTGTCGTCGATGTCGGTGACGTTGCGCACGAACAGCACGTCGAGTCCCTGGTGCGTCAGCCAGCGTCGCAGGATGTCGAACGCGATACCGCTGCGGACGTGCCCGATGTGGGGTACCCCCTGGACCGTGGCCCCGCACAGGTACACCGACGCCTGGCCTGGGTGCAGCGGCACGAAGTTGCGCACCTCTCGGGAATCGGTGTCATACAGGCGCAGGGTCACGACCGGCAATCCTACCGGACCCCGACCTGGCCACCGACCGGCCGAGCGCGGGCTCGCTCACCTCACGCACGCTCGCCGGACACGGTGACCGGGTCGGCCGCGTGTGCGACGACGGCGGTGGCCAGCGTCCGCATCTCCTCGACGGTGGCGGCCAGGACCTCGACCGCACGCTCGGTGCGGGGGTACCGCACGCGGACGTGGATACCGTCGGCGTCACGCCAGAACCACCACTGAGCGGTGTCGGTGGGCTTGGCGCTGGAGACCTGTTCGGCCCGTACCCCCGGGTGCGGCCCGGGAAGCCTGGTGTAGTCGACGTAGGACATCATGAAGACGTCGCTCCGGCGCTGCCGGAGCCGGTGGCCGAAGGCCGCGTAGACCGGCGTCAGTCCGATCTCGGCCAGCGGCAGGGCGGCGGCGAGCCGGGCGGTGTTGACATGCATGGCCGCGAACAGATCGTCGCCGGCGGCGATCCGCAACGGCGCGTTGCCCACCGACCAACCGACGCATCCGGGTCCGGCGCCCGTCCCGGCAGGCACGACGGTCGCAAGCTCGTCGGGTCCGCCGACCGAGCTGACGGCCATCGCCGCACAGGTGAGTACCGCGGGATACGTCCGCCCACCGTGCTGGTGGACGACCGAACTGAACGCCCGCGCCGTGTCGCCCGGCAACAAGGTCGCGACCATCGTGTGCATCTCGGCGGCGGTACCCGGCGTGACGCCGAGGTCGACGGGGAACTCCGGGACCTGCCAGTCGGTCGCGGCGAGGAACCGGCCCCACTCACCGAGCCGGGCGTCGTCGGGGGTCACCGCCGCCTCGTCACCGGCGACCCGTCGCAGCGCGTCCAGCCCGGACTCCGCCGGCGCCAGGGCCGCTCCGGCGAGGAGCTCGCAGATCTCGGAGGACAGCAGCGCCATCGAGCGCGCGTCGACGTAGCAGTGGTCGAAACCGCAGACCACCGTCGTGCTCGATGATCTGCGGACGGCGGCCAGGAAGTGCGGCATCGGCTCGAACGGGTTGCAGGTCGCGGTGATCCGCGCGGACAGCGCGGAGGCGAATTCTGCGGGCCGGAGTCCGGCGTCCGGCTCGCGTGAGTCCTCCTTGACGTCGACGCCGCCGTGCAGCAAACGCTGGTATCCGGTGTCGGTGGCCACGTAGTGGCTGCGCAGGACATCGTGGCGGGCGATGACGGTGGACACCACCTCGCCCAGACGGTCGAGGTCGAGCCGCTCGGGGAAGTCGAGGGTGAGCGCGATCCAGCCCGGTTGGCCCTGCGAGACGGAGTCCAGGTGGAACCGCTCGTTCTCCGACACCGGCGCACTCGCCAGGGCCGCACACCCGCCGGGGACGGGAAGCCACCGCACCAGCTCCCCCGGTTCTACCTCCCAGGTCTCCGAACTCGAGAGCTTCACCGCTCGGTCCTCTCGCTCGCGTACTCGTTCAGGATGGCGCCGACACGTGCGAGGTGTTCGGCGACCGATGCTCGGGCCACCTCATTGTCGGGCAGATGACATCGGACGACCAGCCCCGCGGGAGTCCGCGTGAACCAGAGGTTGGCGTTGCGCGTCGGGCCGACGCCACTCGACGTCTGCATCGTCGCCAGGGCCGGGTCGTTGCCGATCGGCAGCCGGGCCAGGTCCGTGTAGGACACCATGTAGGGGCTGCCGTCGAGGCCGCGGAAGATCCCCTCGGCGGCGAGGAGTGCCAGCACCCCGTGCGCGGGTGCCGAACTCGCGCGACGCGCGGCACGCACGCCGGCCCCCGCCGCGCGCACCACGTCGTCGAGAGTCGTCTCATCGCCGGCGGGGACGTCGACGACGATCGGCGCGAAGTTGCACATCCAGCCCTGGGTCCACGCATGGTCGGCGTCGCGGGTGGCGAGCACCGTGGAGACGAAGAACCGCGATTCCCCGGTGATCTCGCGGTGCCGCACGGCCAGTGCGGCATACAGGAGACCGGCGAACCCGCCACCGGTTCGCGCCAGTCGGGCGTCGCAGCGTGCGAGCGCGTCCGGGCCGAGCAGCCACTGCTCCACCGCGACCGCCGGGACCGGGGCGGTGTCGGTCAGTCCCAGTTCGAGAGGACACAGCGGCGCCCGACCGTCGTTGTCCACCAGCGCATCCCGCCACACGGACACCTGGTCGTCGTCTGCGGCGAGCGCGGCCGCGGCGGACCGTTCGGCGAGTACCGCCGGCCCGAATGCGCCCGGCGCCGGCAGATCGGACGCGTCGCCCTTCCGGTGCGCACGGTACAGGGCGGTGATCTCGGCCAGGGCGAGCACCGACGAGTACCCGTCGCCGTGCGCGTGGTCCGTGGCGACGAAGAAGGTGAAACCGGCGTCGTCGACCGTCGCCGCCCACCAGGAGCCCGGAACCAGTTCCGCGCGAGCGCTTTCCGATGCTCGACGCCCGATCCACGCCCCGACGTCGGCGTCGTCCACCACGACGGACTCGGCGTCGGCGACGTCGATCACGAACTCCTCCGGTGGGCTCACCCAGCGTTCGGGACCATCGGGCCCCGAACGGTAGTGCGCGCGCAGTTCCTCGTGCCGACGGACGAACTCGGTCAGCGCCGAGCCCATCGCGCCTTCGTCGAGGGGGGCGTCGAAACGCATGGCGGCGAGCAGGAATCCGGTGTGGACCGCGCCGCGACGTCGCTTGTCGGCCATCGTCGCGAGGTGGTCGGCCTGCAGGAACGACACCCCGTTCCCCCACCGGCGGGCGGCACGACCCACGCGCTCGGCATCGCGCAGTTCCCACTCGACGGTCCGACCACCGACCAGGTGCTCGCGGAGCGGCACGACCACCGAGCCGGGGGCGCCGAACCGGGGCGTGGCGAACTCGGACCGCAGAGCGCCGGTCATCAGCTGTCGAGTACGGCCGTCGATCCTCCGGTGTGCACGCCGGCAGACACGGACTCGACCGCACGGTAGGTGTACTCGCAGTCGCCGTCGGCGACGATCTTCTTCAGGATGGCCTGGAAGGTGGAGAGGAAGACCTCGACGGCGGCGGCGTTCTCGTCGGCGGGGAACCGCGCGGACACGTTCACCCCGGTCGGGATCCGGTTGATCCAGAAGTAGACCTCGTCGGCGTCACGCGTCGCGCTGCGCAGCACCCGCGCCTGGCGCGGTGTCCACTCGGCCGCGCCCTCGGCGTGACGGAGATCGATGTAGGACACGACGAAACCGGGAGGCGTCACGTCGCCGCCGATGAGCTCGGCCACCGGTGCGAACGGAGCCGCCCCGACGCTCTTGTACTGCGCGGAGGTCGCCGCCACGGCCGTCAGGGCATCGGTGAACTTCGCCGGCCGGCCGGGCCGGACCGCGACGGGGATGATGCCGACGAACCAACCGACGGCTTCGCCCCACTCGATGGCGTTCCGGGTGTGCACCGGGCCGATGAATCGCAGATCGGCACTGCCCGCCAGCGCGGCGGAGGTCATGGACAGCGCGGTGTAGACACCGGCCGTGATCGACGATCCGGCACCCTTGCACACGGCATCGAATTGCTTGGTCTCCGCGGCATCGAGCAGCCAGTGCGACAGCGTCGCCTGATAACCGTTCTCCGGAAGACGTTCCGACACGATGGTGCGCGGCGAGTCGGACGGCACGTCGAACCGCGGGAAACGCGGGATCGGTTCGGGCTGCACGGCGGTCGGGGTGTCGTCGAAGAAGTCGCGCCACTGGCTGACCGCGACATTGTTCGCGTCGATCTGTTCGCCGAGTCTCCGCTCGGCGTCGCTGAAGTCGAGGTAGCTGCCGAACTCGTTGAGCGCATGCGGTTCGCCGGTCACCTCGGCGGCGTAGAGCGCGGTGAGCTCGCGGATGGCGAACACCTGCGTGTACGCGTCCATCACGGTGTGGTCGGCCGCGAACACCAGCAGGAAACCGCTGTCGTCGCCGGTCGGCTCCACGGTCACGGCGATGCAGTGCGGCCAGCTCAGCGGCGTGACGGTGCGATTGAAGTAATCGGTGACCAGGTCGGAGACCTCACCGGCGGCCAGCTCCGACCCGAAGTCCCGCTCGCGCACGCTGATCGCGTCGGCCGCGATGGTGATGCGGGTCAGGTCACCCTGCGGATGATCCGGCTCGTGGACGCGCACCGAGGTCCGGAAGGCCTCGTGCCGGCGATACCAGGCGACGATGGTGCGGGACAGCGCTTCCCGGTCCAGCGGACGTTCGATCCGAAAGGCCGTGCCGATCCACTGGCTGAACCACTCCGAGCCCTCGCGCACGGCGCGGCGGGCGTGCTCGAGATGCATGTAGGACAGCTGTCGGGAATCCGTCTGCCACTCGGTGGCGTCGACCTGCGGCTCCCAGGCGGTGACGGTACCGCCGGGCATCGAATAGTCGGTCAGCTCGGTGTATTCCATTGCAGTCCACCTACCTTCTGTCGTCTACGGGGCGCCCTCGGCGCGGGTGTTCGGGTGCGTTCAGGGAGTGCGTTGCGCGCGGGTGCTCACAAGCCCAGCCCGCGCCGGAGTGTCGGCCAGCTCTCGCGCTGCTGATCCACCCAGTACGGCCACGAGTGCGTACCCGGGTCGACGTAACGGATGGTCGCCGGGACGTTCAGCTGATCGAGCCGGGAATCCAGCTGCTGCGTACACCACAGGGAGCCGACCTCGATGGCACCGCCGATGATCTGGCGATCGACCGGGTTCTCGTTGCCCGGGTAGCCGGGCGCGTCGTACCGGCCCGGACGCCCGGTGCCGGTGGAGACGTAGATCGTGGACCCGCGCAGGTTCGCGGCCTTGGCGAGCACGTCGTGCTCGGCCCAGGCCGGATCGGTGGGCGGACCCCACATGTTGTCCGGGTTGCCGCCGAAGGCCGTCACGATTCCGCGGGGATAGGCCTGGCCGGCCGGCCCGGTGGTGGTGAAGCATCCGCTGTAGGCGGCCACCGCGTCGTAGAAGCCCGGATTCCGGACCGCGAGCACGAGTGCCGCACCGGCACCCATCGAGAGACCGGCGATCCCGCGGACTCCGTTGCCGTCGAACTGCTCGTCGATGAGCGACGGCAATTCGCGGGTGAGAAATGTCTCCCACTTGTAACGCCCCAGGGTCGGGTCGTCGCGCTGCCAGTCGGTGTAGAAGCTTCCGTCGCCCGCGATGGGCATGACGACGTTGACGTTCTTGTCGGCGTAGAAACCGGCCACATCGGTCTTGAGAGTCCAGATGCTGTTGTTGGGATCCTCTTCGCGCAACCCGCCGAGCAGGTAGAGCGTCGGGCGCGGTCCGGATTCGGTGCGCGGCGTCACGACCTGCACCTTTATCGTCTTCTGCATCGCGGCGGAGTACACGTCGACCATGTACTTGTGCGGCCCGTCGGCGACTGTGCGTTCGATGACGGGGCGTTCGATGACGGGGCGGTCGGGCGCGGCTGCGGCCGGGCCGGCGGCGACGAGCGAGGTGACGACACCGAGCGCGACCGCCATGGCTCCGACAATGGACAAGGCGCGCAGTGATCCACGGCGATGAGATGTCCGGCGGGAAATACCCGTCATGTCGTCGCGTCCTCCGAGTTCTGCGGGAAAGTCATCTTCTGACAGGGCTTTTGGGGCTGACAGAGGTCATGGCAGCACCCCGGCGGGTCTCACGATGGTCACGACAGTAACCGGATCGAACCCGAATAGATAGTTCGGCAACCTAATCGTGCAATCGCAAACTGATCCTCAACAATCACGAGTCGAGTGGCGCAGCGCGACGTGTGGTATGAAGCCTGCGGCGTCCGGGACGCTGTCGACACCCGTCGCCTGGCCTAGGGTTGGCTTACCTTAGCATGACCAGGCACCGGATCCGACCCCGTGTACACCCACCCGCGGCCTGTACATCCACCAACGGCAAGGCAGACATGAACTTCGCATCGCTGGTCCGCCACGACGACCCGTCGGCACCCGACCCCATCGTCGATCGGTTGACCGCCGACGACGACCTCTTTGTCCGGATGGATGTCGTCCTCGGTCTCCCGGTCGTGAATCAGACCCTGTGGCGGTTCCCGGGCACCGTCGACGTCGACGCCATCACCGCCCTCGGCCAGAAGCTCCGCTACGGACGCCTGAGCAGGCTGGTCGCGAGTCACCGTGGGCCGGGCCGCGCATATTGGCGTTACACCCCGGAAGCCGGCGCGGTCGAGGTGCAGCCCGATCGGGTACCGGCCGGCGGAGAAGAGGCATGGGGGCGCGCCCAGGCCGACGCCCCGCTCGACTTCGTGAAAGGACCCGCGTGGCGGCTCGTCGTCGCCCGTGCGGCGGCCGACGATTCCGTGCTGGTCTCGCTGATCATCTCCCACGTCATCGCCGACGGCGGGACCGGAGCGGTGGCGGTCATCGAGGCCATCCATGGCGTCGACTACGTCCCGGGCGCCGAACCCGGACTGGTCGCCGACGTCCGGGACGCCGCCGACCTGCTGTGGACCGCGAGCCGGACCGCCGCGCGGATCTGGCGCGCGAGCCGGTCCACGCCGCCTCCCTCTCCGGTGCGGGTGACCGGCCGACCCGCTCCCGACGCGGATGTCTCCGGCGCCGAGACCGCGCCGAATGTCACGATCCTGATCCCGCAGGCGGACTACACCACCGCGGCGAAGTCCCGGGGCGGCACCGACAACAGCCTCTTCGCCGCCCTGATGGTCGGCGTCCTCGAACGGAGCGGTCGCGTGTCGGCGGGCGACGTCGTCCCGGTCTCGCTGCCCGTCTCGTCCCGCACGCTCGACGACCGGCGCGCGAACGCCAGTTCGGGCGCAACGGCTTTCGTCGAGGTGGACCCGAAGCGGTACGACGATCTCACCGCCGTGCGCACCGCATGCAAGGACGCCTACGGGAGACTCGCCGCGAACTCCGGCGCCGTCGCGCAACGAGCCGTCGTGCTGCAGGCGCTGAGCAGCTCGATCACGCGGCGCCTCGCGGCCAACGTGACCACCCCGCTGTGCCTGGCGTCGAACGTCGGCCAGGCGCCCGACGAGTTCGCCACCCTCGGCACCGGAACACCCGGGGCCCTGTCGATCCGGGCGATCACCGCAACCGGCGACCCCGCCCGGTTGCGGGACCGCAAGGGCGGCATCAGCGGTTGGCTCGCGATCAACGACGACCACGTGATGTTCAGCGTCAGTTCCCTCGACCCGGTCCGTATCCCCGACGCCGCGTCGCTGCGGACGCTCGTCGCCGACGAGCTCGCTGCCTGGGGCATCTCGGGAAAGCCCTGGGGCGCATGAAGATCGCCTTCGCCGTCCACGGCAGCCGGGGGGACATCCAGCCGGCGATCGCGGCGGGGGCCGAACTCTCGCGACGCGGTCACGAGGTACGGCTGGCGGTACCGGAGGACCTGGTCGACATGACCGCGGCGTCGGGTCTGCCGACGCAGGTCCTGGCCCCGTCCACCGCCGAACTGTTGGCCAGTCCGCTGGTGAAGGAACGTCTGAAGTCGAAGAATCCGCGCGTACGGTTGCGCGCGCTCGGCGAGGTCGCCGAACACGGACGTGCGACGTCCGAGCGGGTGATGGCCGAACTCGCCGATTCCTCGGATCTGCTGGTCACCGCTCCACTCGCCCAGGACCGTGGCGAGGCCATCGCCCAGAGTCGCGGAATCCCGTTCGTGCCGTTGCACTACTGTCCGCTGCGTCCCAACGGGAGCCTCGACGTCCGCTACCGCCATTACCCCCGGCCCGTCTCCCGGGCCATGTGGCTGCTCGCCGACCGCACGTACTGGTTGACCGTGCGTGGAGCCGATCGGCGGCTTCGTGACAAACTGGGGCTCCCGGCGGCGAAAGGCCCACTCGGGAGCCGACTTCGGGCTCGTGGGGTGCCGGAGATCCAGGCCTACGACCCCGCCCTCTTCCCCGGTCTCGCCGCGGAGTGGGGCGCGCAGCGCCCGCTCGTCGGATTCCTGTTGCCCGACACCGCGACCCGTGGCGCGATGGCGGCCGGGAACGACGCGACGACGTCTGCGCTGAACTGGATCGCCGACGGAGAGCCACCCGTCTACGTCGGTTTCGGCAGCATGAAGATCGGCGGTGAGCAGATCGGGAGCATCGTGACCACGCTGCTCGCTCGCGGCCTCCGCGTGATCGCACACACCGAACATGAACTGCCACAACATGACCGGCTGCTGCGCATCGGCACCCCCGTCGATCACGAGGTCCTGCTGCCGCAGTGCCGCGGTGCGGTTCATCATGGTGGCGCGGGTACCACCGCGGCCGCGGCCCGCGCGGGGATCCCGTCGGTCATCGCCTGGCTGAGTGCCGACCAGCCGATGTGGGCGGCCGCTCTACGCAGAGCCGGGGCGGGAGCGGGCAATCGTCTCAACCGTTTCGGCCCGGACGATCTCGAGCCGCTCACCGATCCCGCGGTCGCGGCGGGTGCCGCGCGCCTGGCCGAGAGGCTCACCCCACCTGCCGAGGCGGTGGACCGGGCCTGCGAGTTGCTCCTCGGGGCCGCGGATCACTCGGCGGCGGCGCGCTGACCGGAGGGCTCCAGCAGGGCTGTCGCCACGGCGGCGATCCCCTCGCCGCGTCCGGTCATACCGAGCCCGTCGGTGGTCGTCGCCGACACCGAGACCGGGCCGCCGAGGGCGTCGGAGAGCACCTGCTGCGCCTCGGCGCGACGCGGTCCGATCTTGGGCCGGTTGCCCACGACCTGAACGGCCGCGTTGGCCACGCGTAGGCCCTGCCCCTCGACGAGTTCCCGCACGTGCGTGAGCATCTGTACGCCCGAGACACCCTCCCACTCCGGACGACCGGTGCCGAACACCGAGCCCACGTCGCCGAGACCGGCCGCCGACAGGACCGCATCGCACAGCGCATGGGCGCCGACGTCGCCGTCGGAGTGTCCTTCGCACCCGGGTTCGTCCGGGAAATGCAGGCCGACCATCCAGCACTGGGCGGACGCGTCGACACGATGCGCGTCGGTCCCGATCCCGACCCTCATGACCGGCCCACCACGTCGCGCACGATACGTAGGTCCCAGGGCGTGGTGATCTTCATGGCAAGCGGGTCTCCGGGTACGAGGTGGACATCGATTCCGCATCTCTCCGCGAGACCGGCATCGTCGGTCGCGAGACCGGTGTCGTCGGCGTGCGCACGCAGGAGCGCGTCGCGGGTGAAGCCCTGGGGAGTCTGCACGGCGCGCAGTTCCTCGCGGTCGACGGTCCGCGTGACGCGCTCGAGGCCGCCCGCGACGGCCTCCACCTGCTTGAGGGTGTCGACAACGGGGATCGCGGGCACGACGGCCGGATGCCCGGAGCGAACGGCGTCGATCACGTCGCCGAAGACTCGCGCCGGTGTGAGGGGTCGCGCCGCGTCATGCACGAGCAGTATGCCGGCGTCGCCGGACGCGGCGATTCCGGCACGAACCGATTCGGAGCGATGCGCGCCACCGGCGACGACGGTGACGCCGGGCAGCAACGTACGTGCCCGGCCGATGAGATCGGCGGGCACCACGACGACTACCGACGCTCCCAGCGAAGCGGGGATGTGGTCGACGCATCGCTCGATGATCGTCCGGCCGCCCAGGTCCACGAAGGCCTTGGGTACCGGCTCGCCGAGTCGGGTTCCCGACCCGGCGGCCGGGATGATGACACAGACGTCCGCGCCGGAGTCACCCAGCGCACTGTTCACAAGGAATTCCTGACGCGGAATGTCGTCGTGGTCAGGAAGCGGTGGCGAGAACCTCGTCGAGCATGATCGCCGCCTTGGCGTCGTCGGTGTTCTGCGCGAGCGACAGCTCGTCGACGAGCACCCGACGCGCTCGGGTCAGCATGCGCTTCTCGCCTGCCGACAACCCACGGTCCTGCTCGCGACGCCAGAGGTCACGGACGATCTCGGCGACCTTGATGATGTCGCCCGAGATCAGCTTCTCCTGGTTGGCCTTGAACCGGCGTGCCCAGTTGGTCGGCTCCTCGGTGTGCGGGGCCCGCAGAACCTGGAATACCTCGTCAAGGCCTTCGCGTCCGACCACATCTCGAACGCCCACGTACTCGAGCTTCGTCGAGGGAATCTGAACGGTCATGTCACCGTCGGCAACCTTGAGAACAAGGTATTCGATCTGCTCACCCTTGATGGTCCGGGTCACGATGTCTTCGACCCGGGCTGCACCGTGATGGGGGTAAACGACGGTGTCGCCAACTTTGAAATTCAATGTTCCTTGCCCCTTTCGAGTAGAGCCAGTCTAGCACGGGCGTTCCGAGGCACCCACCCAACGGTGCAGGTCAACGCGGTGAACAGGTTTCAGGGCAGGCTCTTTCGAGGTCGCGAGGGGTACGAGGTGAGGGTGGGCTACCCCACTGGAGGTCGTCATCGGCGTGACGCGGGGGACGCTTCGTCACCCCCTGCGACACGCGCTCCGCGACCCTCCGGCGGCCCCCGGACGCCGTGTCGTGGAGCAGCCGGCGGCGCCTCGCGGCGTCACGACCGGGGAACCAATCGGGTACCCGGGCGGACTTTTCCGCACCGCGCCCACTACGCTGCGTAGTGCAGGGTTTCGCGCGCTGCATGTCGGCTTCGTTTGACCTGGGAGGATCGGGTGTCAGTGCTTTCACTTTCCGCGCGGCGGTCGGCGGTTCGGCCATCTCGCATGGTGACCGCGGTTGCCGCGATCGGCTTCGCCGTCGCCCTGGGCACCACCGGGTGCGGCGCGGGTCAGATCTCGCAGACCGCCAATCAGCTGCCGGCGGTGAACGGCGCGAACGTCAACCTCGACGAGCTCGAGCTCCGCGATGTGCAGGTCCTGTATCCCGAAGACGACGCATCGACGGTCTTCGGTGACGGCGGACCGTTCGAGCTCGCGTTCGTGATCTCCAACTCCGATCCCCTGGTCTACTACCGCCTCAAGGAGATCACGCCGGAAGAGGGCAAGGTGACCTTCATCGAGGGCGCCGAGGCCGACGACCGCATCATCCCGCCCAACGGGGCACTGCGCGGCGGCACCCCGGTCGGTGCCAACCCCGAGTTCGAGAAGCGCCTGAGCGTGGAACTGGACAACACCGGCGACACGGTCGCGACCGGCCTCACCACCGAGCTGACCTTCGCCTTCGAGAAGCGCGAAGCCGACGGCCGCTGGGTCGATGCCGGCCAGACCACCGTCGACACCCCGGTCGACGGCGGCGCGGAACTCGAGCGGCAGGACGTGGCACGCAACGCCGAGCCGACGTTCTACAACCAGCACCACGGCGAAGAGGGCCACGGTGGCGACCACGGCGAGAGCTCCGGTGAGCACGGCGCCGAGGGCGAGGGCCACGGCGAAGGCGGCCACTGACGCCCACACGAATTCCTGACGAGCGAGGCCCGGCGTAACGCCGGGCCTCGCTCGTCTTGTCGGTCTGTCCACCTAGGCTGACCGGGTGGCCAAAACCAAGTCGTCCTTCCGCTGCACCGGGTGCGGCCATCAGGTCCCCAAGTGGGTGGGCCGCTGCCCCGAGTGCGGCGAGTGGGGGACGATCGGCGAGGTCGCCGGAATAGCTCCGACGTCACGCTCGACCGCCGCGGTGGCACCGTCGAGCCCCGCGCTGCGCATCACCGAGGTCGACGCCGAGTCGTCGGCCGCGATACCGACCGGGATCGGCGAGCTCGACCGGGTCCTCGGCCGCGGTGTCGTGCCCGGTTCGGTGATCCTGCTGGCGGGCGAACCCGGCGTCGGCAAGTCCACGCTGCTGCTCGAGGCCGTCAAACACTGGGCGGCACAAGACCGCACCGCGCTCTACATCACCGGCGAGGAGTCGGCCGGACAGGTCCGCATGCGGGCCGAGCGCACCGGCGCGGTACATCCGAACGTCTATCTCGCCGCGGAAACCGACCTCGCGACCATCCTCGGTCACGTCGACTCGGTTGCTCCCTCGCTCATGATCGTCGACTCCGTGCAGACCCTCGTAGCGTCCGGGGCCGATGGCGTGACCGGCGGCGTGACCCAGATCCGCGCCGTCACCACAGCTCTGGTCTCGCTGGCCAAGAACCGTGGGGTCGCGGTCATCCTGGTCGGTCACGTCACCAAGGAGGGCGCAGTCGCCGGGCCGCGGTCACTCGAGCACCTCGTCGACGTCGTACTGGCCTTCGAGGGTGATCGCCACTCGACGCTGCGCATGGTCCGCGGCGTCAAGAACCGCTTCGGCGCCGCCGACGAGGTCGGCTGCTTCGAACAGCGCGACGACGGCATCCACCAGGTTCCGGACCCATCGGGAATCTTTCTGCATCAACGCGATTCGGATGTGAGCGGTAGCGCAACCCTCGTGACGATGGACGGCAAGCGTGCGCTCGTCGGCGAGGTCCAGGCGCTGGCGAACGGCACCGAGATGAACATCCCGCGCCGGGCGGTGTCCGGCCTGGACATGAACCGGGTCTCGATGGTCCTCGCGGTCCTGCAGGCGCGCGGGGGGCTGAAACAGATCGCGAAGAGCGAGGTCTACCTGTCGACCGTGGGCGGCATGCGAGTCACCGAGCCCGCCGCCGATCTCGCCATCGCACTGGCGGTGTACTCGACCGTGAAGGACCAACCGATCCCGCAGTCCACGGTCGTCATCGGCGAGGTCGGACTCGGCGGCGAGGTCCGCCGCGTCTCGGCGGTCGCGCGCCGGCTCGCCGAGGCGAAGCGACTCGGGTTCCGGGAGGCCATCATCCCCGCCGCCACCGACGAGGAACTCCCGAAGGGCATTCGGGTCCTGCGTGTCGGGAACATCGGGGACGCCGTCGGACTCCGTGCTGCGGACCCGGTGGATGCACCCTTCTGACCGGCCGCTCCCCTACGGATACATCCGGCGCTTGTATTCCTCGGCGCGCGCGCTCTTCTCGACGTGCTCGGCGAAATGCTTGCGCACATCGATCGTCACGAAGATCGCGTGTGCGCTTGCCACCGGCTTCTCCGGGTCTCCGATGTGGGCGACCGCCTCGGTGAAGATCTTCCGCCGCTGCCGACCCAGCAGGTTGCCGTGGAACCGCAGTGTCGCGCCGACCGGAATCGGTCTGATGTAGTCGATCTCGAGATGCACCGTCACGCCGGACGGTCCGATCAGCAAGGGGATGGTCCCCATCACCTCGTCGAATGCAGTGCTCAGGATTCCGCCGTGGATGACGCCGGGGCCGCCCTCCATCCGAGTCTCGACCTCCATCGACGCATCGACGGTGAATCCCTCGCCGGCGTGGACCACCAGGTGCAGTCCCTGTGGCGACTCCGGGCCGCAGCCGAAGCACGTCGGGTTGTGCATCCGAACCGGTTCACCCGCCTTCGCCGCCTTCGGGTGGCGTTCCACCTCGTCCAGCTCGTCGGGCACCACAAAACTGCTGCTCTTCACACCCCGGTACCCTAGTCACAATGCAATGACCGATGTCGCGGGGCGTCTGACCCGGGGCGGTGGCTGCGATCCGCACCGGGGCAGACGGGTCGCCGAGAAGGGGAGACATGGTCGCCGAAGTGGTGAGATCCGAGCTGACGCGCGAGACGGTGGCGCGCGTCGCACCCGGCACGCCGCTCCGCGACGGCCTCGAGCGCATCCTGCGCGGCGGCACCGGCGCGCTGATCGTGCTGGGGCATGACTCCGACGTGGAGAAGATCTGCGACGGCGGATTCCACCTCGACGTCGAGTTCGCGCCCACGAGACTGCGTGAGCTGGCCAAGATGGACGGCGCCGTGGTGCTCTCCACCGACGGCAAGCGCATCGTGCGCGCCAATGTGCAGCTGGTCCCCGATCCCTCGATTCCCACCGAGGAGTCGGGCACCCGCCACCGTGCGGCCGAGCGGACCGCCATCCAGACCGGCCATCCGGTGATCTCGGTGAGTGCGTCGATGTCCATCGTCAGCGTCTACGTCGACGGAGCTCGTCGGGTCGTCGAGAGCCCGGACCCGATCCTGTCCCGCGCGAACGTCGCGCTGGCCACACTCGAGCGGTACAAGGCCCGGCTCGACGAGGTGATCTCGGCGCTGTCGCGTGCGGAGATCGAGGATTACGTGCTGCTGCGCGACGCCATGTCGACCGCCCAGCGGATGGAGATGGTCCGCCGCGTGTCGGTCGAGATCGAAGAGTACGTCCTCGAACTCGGCGTCAACGGCCGCCAGGTCAGCCTGCAGCTCGAGGAATTGATCAGCGACAACGACACCATGCGTGAGCTGCTCGTCCGCGACTACTACGCCAGCCCCGAGCCGGCAACCGCCGAAGATGTCCGCCAGGCGCTCGAGGTCGTCGAGAACCTCAGCGACGCAGACCTTCTCGATCTGACACTGCTGGCCGGGGCCTTCGGGTACCCGACGACGATCGAGGCGCAGGACACCGCGATGAG
The DNA here is from genome assembly GCF_042743165.1 of Gordonia sp. NPDC058843. Lineage (NCBI taxonomy): Bacteria > Bacillati > Actinomycetota > Actinomycetes > Mycobacteriales > Gordoniaceae > Gordonia > Gordonia sp. NPDC058843. The sequence continues at coordinate 149,594 of NZ_JBHYNC010000002.1, read as the reverse complement.
CCCCCGCGGTTATCGTCTGCTCGCCCGGATCTCACGGCTGCAATTCGCACACGTCGACCGGCTCGTCCGCAGCTTCGGCACCCTGCAGGCGCTGCTCGCGAGTTCGTCGGCCGACCTGCAGGCGGTCGAGGGCATCGGCAGCATCTGGGCCCGCCACATCCGGGAGGGACTGTCGCGGCTGGCCGAGACCAGCATCGAACGCTACGACTAGTCGCGGTCACCCGCTCTAGGGCGATGCCGCTCAGGGTTGCTGAGCCGGGGCGACCATGTTGAACGTGATCGGGAACGACTCGCGTTCACCGATCTTGCCGATCGCCGAGTACGAACCGGCGGGCACCTGGGTCCGCGGACGCTCGCAGCCGGGGCTGCTCGTGGTACCCGACCAGGTGATCGTGTCCTTGACCTGCTGGGCGGGCTTGAGGACCACGTTGTTGACGGTGTTCAGCGGCGAGCAGTCACGCGCCGACCACAGAGTGCGCGTGCCGTCGAGCGTGCGCACGATGACGTTCTGCACGGCCTTGCCCACATCGCGGGTGCACTCGGACAGCCCGGCGTTGGTGGTCACGATGGTGAACACCGGATTCTGGCCGATCGTGTAGGTGGGCTTGTCGGTGTACAGGACGACCGAGATCGCCTGATCCGGACACAGCGCCGGTCCGCCGGCGCCGCCCGGAACGCCTGCGGGACTTGCCGATTCGACAGGACTGGACGCACCCGCGGGCGGCCCGCCGGGCGCACCCGAACCGCCGCCGCCACCAGCTCCGCCACCTGCATCGGGTTCGCCCGAGGCGCCACCGGCCTGCGGTTCCGAGGCGGGTGGCGCCGACGTGGTCGACGACGCCGACGAACTCACCGGCACACTCTCCGAGGCAGCGGTGTTCTGCGGATCCCCGCTCCCCGACGTCATCCACACGATCAGGGCGACGACCAGACCGACCACGACCAGAGCACCACCCACGGCGACGGCGCGGCGTCGCCAGTAGATCTCGGGTGGCAGCGGGCCCTGGGGTTCGATCACGCCCACCACGCTAACGGCCGGGTCTTGACTTCCGGCTGATCACGTGCGGCGTGTCGCAGCCCGAAAACCGCCCCCAGCAGGCAAAGTCTAGAGTTCGCCTTCAGGTCCTAGCCGTCACCACCGCTCCCTGATGAGGCCCCGGAGCGCGCGGCTGGGCCGTCTCGAAGGGTCGGCGGTCGTCCAGATTCGGCAGTCAGGCGATTTCAGCGGCCACGGCAGTGGGCGACGGACGTTCACCGATGTCGCCGTACACACCCTGGACGTTGACCTGGCCTTCGTTGAGCTGATAGGTCAGGCCGACGATGGCCAGCCGGCCGGTGCTGATCCGATCGGCGATGGTGCGGCTGCGCTGCATGAGAAGCTGGCCGGTCTCCACCACGTGGCGGGCCTCGAACTCGTCGACCCGCGTCAGCCCCTCGCTGCGACCGGCGAGGATGCTGGGGGTCACCCGCTCCACGACGTCGCGGATGTAGCCACCGGGAATCTGGTTGTCGTCGAGTGCGTCGAGCGTCGCCTTCACCGCACCACAGCTGTCGTGTCCGAGGATCACGATGAGCGGGACCTGCAGCACCTCGACGGCGTACTCGAGCGAGCCCAGGACCGCCGAATCGATCACGTGACCGGCGGTCCGGACGACGAACATGTCACCGAGTCCCTGGTCGAAGATGATCTCGGCGGAGAGTCGCGAGTCGGCACAACCGAAGAGCACCACATGTGGATGCTGACCTCCGACGAGTCGTGCACGGTCCTCGATACCCTGGCTGGGATGCTGAGATTCGCCTGTCACAAATCGATTGTTGCCGTCGCGCAGGATGCGCCACGCCTCACGTGGTGTCTTAGCGGTCATGCCCACTAGTGTGCCACCGGGCCGCCTGCTCGGTTGGTTCGATACCCATGAACGAGATCTCCCGTGGCGTGATCCGTCCTGCACCGGCTGGCAGATCCTCATCAGCGAGATCATGTTGCAGCAGACGCCGGTGTCCCGGGTGATCGAACCCTGGCGGGAGTGGGTCCGGCGCTGGCCGGTTCCGTCGGCGATGGCGGCCGAACCGGCGGGCGAGGTCCTGCGGGCCTGGGGCAAGCTCGGGTACCCACGACGCGCTCTGCGACTCCACGAATGCGCCAAGGTGCTGGCCGCCGACCACGGCGATCGCGTCCCCGACGACGTCGAGACCATGCTGACCCTGCCCGGGATCGGCGACTACACCGCGCGCGCGGTCGCCTGCTTCGCCTACGGCCAGACCGTGCCGGTCGTCGACACCAACGTCCGGCGGGTCATCGTCCGCGCGGTCCACGGCCGCGAGCAGCCGGCGAACCCGTCTCGGCGGGATCTCGCCGACGCCGAGGCGCTGCTCCCGCGCGCCGCCGACGGCACCTACGCCGCATCGGCCCCGCGCTTCTCGGCGGCACTGATGGAACTCGGCGCGCTGGTCTGTACGGCCCGAAACCCCAAGTGCGACAACTGCCCTCTCGTCGACTGCACCTGGGTCGGGCTCGGCCGGCCGGCGCACGCCGGGCCACCGCGCAGGGTGCAGAAGTTCGCCGGTACCGACCGCCAGGTACGCGGGCTGCTCCTGGATGTCCTTCGCAACACAAACGATTCGGTCGACCGCGCCGCCCTCGACGTCGTGTGGACCTCCGACACCGCCCAGCGCGACCGCGCCCTGGACTCCCTGCTCGTCGACGGACTCGTCGAGATCACCCCGAGCGGTCGGTACTGCCTGACGGGCGAGGCATGAACCCGGTCTCGGCGGCGCGCAATCGACGATCCTGAGACGACTGTCCAGGTCCGGGTCCGTGAACCCGCCACCGCGAACCCATAATTCGTGCCACGATCATTGACCAGTCGTTTGATCGTTCAGAGATAGTCTCCCGCTGCGGCCGGATCGTTGCTAATGTCCCGATCCATGAGTCAGCCGCCGTATCCCCCTGTCCCGCCACCGGACCCGCAGCAACCCGGCGGCTTCCCCGGCCAGCAGCCGCCGCAGTACGGGCAGCAGCCACCGCCGCCGCCCCAGTACGGGCAGCAGCCTCCCCAGCAGCCGCCGTACGGCCAGCAACCGCCACCGCAACCCCAGTACGGCCAGGCACCTCCGCCGCCGCCGGGTGGGCCGCAGTACGGCGATGCCGGGACCTACCCCGGAGCCCCGGATCCGCAGGGGGCGCCCTACGACTCGGGCAAGGTCGACGTGGGCACCGCGTTCTCGTGGGCCTTCGGCAAGTTCAAGAACAACGTCGGCGCGATGATCCTGCCGGGCCTCGCGGTGTTCCTGTTGCTGGCGGTGTTCCTCGCTCTCGCGATCTTCGGCACGGCACTCTTCAGCTCGACCGAGACCACCGATCTCGGCGGTGGCTACACCTACGAGACGACGACTCTCGGCACCGGTGGGCTCATCCTGATGATCCTGCTGTACGTGTTGCTCTACATCGGCCTCATCTACATCCAGGCCAGCATCATCTCCGGTGCAGTCCGGGTAGCCAACGGTGAGCCGGTGACGGCGAAGTCGTTCCTCACCCCGATTCGCTTCGGACCGGTCATCGGAACGGCAATCCTGGTCGGCATCATCGTCGGCGTGGGCACCGCGCTGTGCGTGATTCCGGGCATCATCGCAATGTTCTTCCTGATGTTCGCGGTGGTCGCGACCATCGACAAGGGATTGTCGCCGGTCGACGCGATGAAGGCCTCGTTCGAATTGACCAAATCCAAGGTCGGCGACTCGATCCTGACCCTGCTGGTCACCTACGCGATCCACCTGGTCGGCGCTCTCGTCTGCTACGTCGGCCTGATCGTCGCGGCCCCGGTCGCGCAGCTGTTCCTGGTGCACTGCTGGCGTCGGCTCAACGGCGCGCCCATCGCGCCCGCCGATCCGTCCTGATCCACCCGACTCCACCCGGGGCGCACACGATCCGTCGTGTGCGCCCCGATTCAGTTGTGCCGCAGCTTCAGAGGTCGAGCCCGGACAGAAAGGCCTCCACTGCACCGCGATACACGTGCGGCGCGTCGTCGTGGACCAGGTGGCCGGTCCCGGGCACGCGGAGATACCGCGCATGGTCGTTGACCGAGCACATCGTCCGCATCTGCCCGGGCGGTGTCACCCCGTGCTCGGCCTCGATCAACAGCGCCGGCACGCCGACCGAACGCCACTGGGACCAGAAGTCGCGTCGGCCCCATTCCTCGGCGATCGCGGCCCACAACGGAATCCGTCCATGTAACAGCCCGTCGTCGAAGGCCTCGAAGAAGTAGCGTCCGGCGACCGGGCCGAACATCTCGACGGCTTCGTTCTCCGATGCGAACCGGTCCGGCCAGGACTCGAACCACGGGGTCCAGCTCGTCGTGGTCCGACCACGGAAATCCGGGGCCATGTCCTCCACGACCAGCGCCGCGACCAGTTCCGGGTAGTCCGCCGCCGCACACCAGGCGTGCAGGGCCCCCATCGAGTGCCCGACGAGGATCGCGGGTCCGCGGTCGATCCAGGTGAGGATCTCGGCGAGGTCGGCGACGAACCGTTCGGTCGCGAGTTCGTCGTCGCCGCAGGGATCTTCGGCGTCGGCGCCGGTGTGAAAAGCGGCGTCGTAGGTGAACACCCGGCCGTATCGCCGCAGCCACGGGACCTGGCGCCGCCAGGTGCGGCCGCGCCCCATCAGGCCGTGCAGCAGCACGATGGGCGGCGCCGTGCGATCCGACGGAGTCGACGGACCGTTCGCGTCGTCCGCGACGTCGGGGCCGCCGTGGTCGCGAAGACCGGTCTCCTGCGGAGCCTCACCGTCGAACATGCCAGAACTGTAGTCGCAGAACCGCAGTCAGGCCGACGACGGGCACGGGGTCCGCTCCCGTGTCGGTGTTCCCCACGAACGCCCGTGCGCAGCGCCTATGGTGGATGCATGTCTGTTGTGAAGATCAATGCCATCTCCGTCCCCGAGGGCGCAGGCCCCGAACTGGAGAAGCGATTCGCCAATCGCGCCCACTCGGTGGACGGGTCCAAGGGATTCCTCGGATTCCAGCTGCTCCGCCCGGTCAAGGGTGACGACCGCTACTTCGTCGTCACCGAGTGGGAGTCCGAGGAGGATTTCCAGGCGTGGACGTCGGGCCCGGCCCGGGAGGCGCACTCCGGCGAGCGCGCCAAGCCGGTCGCCTCGGGTGCCGACCTGCTCGAGTTCGAGGTCGTGCTCGACGCGAGGCCCAAGGCCTGAGATGAGCCGGTCCTGACTTCCGAACCGACGGCCGGCGAGACACTCGTCGCGCCGATGTTCCCGCTCGGCACCGCACTGGTGCCGGGCGCGGAACTGCCGCTGCGCATCTTCGAGCCGCGCTATCGCCAGATGCTGGACGACCATGTCGACGAGTCCACCGATCCGCCCACGGTCCGGTTCGGGGTGGTGCTGATCGAGCGGGGCTCGGAGGTCGGTGGCGGCGAGACGCGCAGCGAGGTGGGCACGATGGCCCACGCCGAGATCACCGGCCGGCGGCCGGACGGCCGCGCTTCGCTGTCGGCAATCGGCCGACGCCGGTTCCGGGTCGTGGAGTGGCTGCCCGACGACCCGTATCCCCAGGCTCGGATCACCGTCCTTTCCGAGCAGGAGCCGAGCCGCGCCGACCTCGCGCGTCTCGCCACTCTCGACGAACGCCTGAACACCCTGACGCGGCAGCGACTCACCGCCGCGGGCGAGGACCCGGAGCCGATCATCGCCGCCCTCGCCATCATCGACGCCGACCCGCGGGTCGCCGACCTCTCACCCATCCATCGCTGGGCGGCACGGGCGGTGGCCCAGCCCCATGACCAGCAGCGGATTCTCGGGTCGGAGCGGCCGTCCGACCAGATCGAGATCCTCGACGACGTGATGCAGGGACTGGAGGCGCGGGCGGTCTTCGGCCGTTTCTGACGGCCACCCTGGCATCAGAGTTAGAACGTGTTCTAGTATTGCGTGTGCCGTAGTTCACACCTGTCCGTCGGCGGCTGTCGCCGCTCACGCCCGGGCAGGGCCCCGTCCTCTGAGGAGCACACGCGTAATGACCGAGACCGTGGAGTCCCAACCCGCCGCCCTCGCCGGCGGGGGCGATCAACCCCAGTTGCTCATCGGCGGCCGGTGGGTCGATCCCCATTCCACCGAGACCCTCGAGGTCCACTCCCCCGCCACGGGCGAACGTGTCGGTTCCGTACCGCTCGCCGATGCGTCCGACGTGGACACCGCCGTCCGCGCCGCGCGCGCCGCCTTCGACTCCGGGGTCTGGAGTTCGACACCGCCCGCGCAGCGCGCCGACATCATCGCGAAGGTCGCCGATCTGATCGACGAGCGCGGTGACGAGATCACCGCGCTCGTGTCGGCCGAGATGGGTGCACCGCCGAGCGCGATCAGCACCCTCCAGCAACTCCCCGGCACCGGCGTGCTGCGCGCCTACGCCAACGCCGCCCGCGACTACCAGTGGGAGGAGTACCGGACCGGCCTCTTCGGCACCACCCGGATCACCCGCGAACCGGTGGGCGTCGTCGGCGCCATCTGCGCCTGGAACGTCCCGCTGTTCATCACCTGCAACAAGATGGGCGCCGCGCTCGCCGCAGGCTGCTCGGTGGTGCTCAAACCCGCACCCGAGACCCCGATGACCGGCAACTACATCGCCCAGCTGTTCATCGAGGCCGGCGTTCCCGCCGAAGCGATCTCGGTGGTCACCGGCGGCACCGAGACCGGACAGGCGCTCGTCGCCCACCCCGACGTGGACAAGATCACCTTCACCGGCTCGACCGCCGCCGGCAAGGCGATCGGCGCCGCCTGCGCGCAAACCCTCAAGCGGTGCTCGCTGGAACTGGGCGGCAAGTCGGCCGCCATCGTCCTCGACGACGTCGACCTCGCCGCCAACGCCTTCATGCTCACCTTCCTCGGCCTGTTCAACACCGGGCAGGCGTGCGTCGCCCAGACCCGAATCCTGGTGCCGCGCAGCCGGCAGGACGAGATCGTCGCCGCGATGGTCGAGGCCGCCAAGGCGATGAAGGTCGGGCTACCCTCCGATCCGGAGGCCCAGCTCGGACCGCTGATCACCGAGAACCAGCGGAACAAGGTCGAGGAGTACGTCGAACTCGGCAAGAAGGCCGGTGCCACCGCGGTTCTCGAGAGCGAGCGACCGGCCGGACTCGACTCCGGTTACTTCCTCACCCCCACCATCTTCACCGGCGTCACCAACGACATGGCCATCGCACAGGAGGAGATCTTCGGCCCCGTGCTGTCGGTCATCGCCTACGACGACGTCGACGAGGCCATCGCCATCGCCAACGACTCGAGCTACGGACTCGCCGGCACGGTGTGGACCAACGATGTCGAGCGCGGTATCGAGATCTCCACCAAGATCCGCACCGGCACCTTCGGGATCAACTGGTACGCCATCGATCCCGAGTCGCCGTTCGGTGGATACAAGAACTCCGGCATCGGTCGCGAGAACGGCCGCGAGGGCCTCGAGTCCTTCCTCGAACACAAGTCGACGATGCTGCCGATTGGGTACGAGGTGTCCACGGGTTAGACCTCCCAGCCTCTCACAGGGGGGAGCCGGGGCCGGACGACGTTGCGCGTCCGGCCCCGGTTCTTGTTTCGCGCCCGCCCTTCTGCTCCCTGATCCGAAAGAAGGCGACCCACCCCTGCTCCCTGAGGTGCGAGGAGCGCTAGCGACCATCGACCTGCTCCCTGAGGTGCGAGGAGCGCTAGCGACGAGCCACGAAGGGCCTGGTGACACAGGTTTCTGAGCCCTTCGTGGCTCGCTTCGCTCGCACCTCAGGGAGCAGGGGCACGCTGTCGCTCGCACCTCAGGGAGCAGTCGCCACCCGCGCACCAATTGATGTCCCTACGCTCGCCCGGAGCTGCTCTGCCGGCCCGCCAACTCGAGCACCTGCGCAGCGCCGGTGTCGGCCGGTGGCTGGTGGGTCACGACGACGACGGTTCGATCGGGCCCGAACAGATCCCGCTCGACCCCTAGAAGACGACGCAGCAGTTGGTCGGCGTCCGCTTCATCCAGATGCTCCGTCGGTTCGTCGAGCAGGACGACCGGCGCCGGGTGGAGCAACGCACGAGCGAGCAACAACCGCCGTCGTTGACCGCCGCTGATCGCGTCGGCACCACCGGCGAGGACGGTGTCGAGGCCGTCGGGAAGTGTTGCGGCCCAGCGCTCCAGCCCGACGGCCGCGAGCGCGGTTCCCAACTCCGCGTCGGTGACATCCCCGCGGGCGACGCGCAGGTTCTCCCGGACCGTCGTCGAGAAGATGTGTGCCTCCTCCGCGAAGTAACAGGCCGCCGAACGCAACTCGACCTCCGAACCATCGCCCGCATCGGTACCGGCGACCTCACCGGCGACCGGCGGCAGCAGTCCCGCGAGCGTGAGGAGCAGGGTCGACTTGCCCGTACCGCTCGGGCCGGTGACGATCAGTCGCGACCCCGGGCGCAGGTCGAGATCCACACCCGTTTCCGGACCGAGGATCTCCCGGCCCGGATGCCCCCAGCGCAGATCCGTGGCGGTCAGGTGAACCGGGGATCGGTGGATCTCGGCGTCGGTCACGTCGGAATGCGCCCCGTCGGGATTCGCCCCGTCGGGATTCGCACCATCGACGAGCGCCATCACCCGGGCGGCGCTCTGGCGGCTGCGCTCGATCTGCAGCCCCGCCTCCGTGAGCGGTGCGGTGGACTCGAACGCCGACAGCGGGAGCAGGACGAGCACACCGAGGATCATCGGTGTGAGCCCCTCTCCCGAACTGACTCCGGCGAGCGAACCCGTTGTCGACGAGGCCAATTCGATGGCTGTCACGCACGCCGCGATCAACGATGCGCCGAGCGCGAGTGGAGTTGCCGAAGCCGCCGACGCCTGCCATCGGATACCCCGGTCGGTGGCGTCGAGGTGCCGGCTGTCGGCCTCGGCCGCCGCGGCGAGTGCACGGTGGCGCCGACGCGCGACGACGAGTTCTGATGCGTGCCACAGGGTTGTCGTGGCGGCCTCGGTCGCCTCGGACGCGGCCTGGGCGCCGTCGCGGATCGCGCGGGCACCGCCGCGAGCAGCCAGCCATGGCGCCACACCACCGCTGACGACCAGTGCGAGGGCGAGCACCACGGCTGCGGGCACCGACACCAGAGCCATCACCACCACCGCCGCCACCGATGTCGTGGCACCGATGCCGATCGGGATCAGACCCCGGATGAGCGCGTTGCCGATCTCGTCGACATCGTCGCCGGTTCGGTTGAGCAGTTCACCCCGGCGCAGCGTGACCGAGTATCCCGGTGAGCCCGACGCCAGTGCCGTGTACACCCGCTGCCGGGCGGTGGCCATGGACTGCAGCGCCAGATCGTGGGTCGCCAACCGTTCGAGGTAGCGGAACACACCGCGCGAGATACCCAGTGCCCGTACCGCGGTGATCGCGACCGACAGGTACAGCACCGGCGGCATCTGCCAGGCGCGGGTGATGAGCCAGGCCGACAGCGCCGCGAGGAAGAGGGCCGACAGCGATCCACCGACGCCGAGCGCGAGCGCGGCGATCGTCGGACGCCCCCGCAGCCCGAGGAAGCCGAGCGCCCGGATCAATGGGTCATCGCGCATGGTCGACCTCCGCGGCCGTGTTGGTGGCCGCCGGGAACTCGACCAGCTGATCGGCGAAGTCGCGTGCGACGCCCCGGTGCGCCACCACCACGACCGTGTCCCCGGCGCGGGCGCGATCGCGCAGCGCGGTGAGCACGTCACGTTCGGACGCTTCGTCGAGATGGGCCGTCGGTTCGTCGAGGAGCAGGAGCGGTGCGGGCGAGGCGAGAACGCGGGTCAGCGCGAGGCGTTGCCGCTCTCCGGCGGAGAGCCCGACCCCGCCCGATCCCAACACCGTGCCGAGCCGTTCGGGCAACTCGGCCACGATGCCCGCGAAACCGCTTGCCATGGAGGCGACTTCGACAGCGTCACGGTCCAGGGCACCGAAGAGCTCCAGGTTCTCCGCGACCGTGCCCGGCACGATGACCGGCTGCTGCGGCAACCAGGCGATCTGTTCGTGCAATGCCGCCGGGTCGGCCTGTGTGACCGGGGTGGACCCGATCAGCACCGACCCCTCGTCGGGAGCGAGCAAGCCCATGATCGCCGCCACCACCGTCGATTTACCCGACCCGTTCGGACCGGAGAACACGGTCAGCGAACCCGGCTCGACCGTCGCGCGAAGGCATTCCGGCGCCCACCCGTCGCGCCCGTGGATCCCGAGGTCGAGCACCGTGATCGGCTGCCCGGCAACGGTGACGCCCCTCTGTCCCGCGGCGGTTGCGTCAGGCCCCGATACCCCAGACCCCGGCCCGATGAGCCCGAAGACCTGCTCGGCCGCGGTCAGGCCGTCGGTCGAATTGTGGAACTGCATCCCGACGCGGCGCAGCGGCAGGTACGCCTCCGGCGCCAGGATCAGCGCGAAAACCCCTGCGTACAGCGACATCTCGCCGTAGACCAGACGCAGGCCGATGCTCACGGCCACCAGCGCGACGCAGAGCGTCGCGAGCAGTTCCAGCACGGCCCCCGACAGGAACGCGACACGCAGCGAACTCATCGTGCTGCGCCGATGCGCCTCGCCGAGTTCGCCGACGCGCGTCGCCGGGGCGCCGGCCCGGTTCAGGGCCCGCAGCGTCGGCAACCCGGCGATGAGGTCGAGCAGCTGGGCACTCAGCCGGCTCATCGTCGCCAGCTTGCGCGTGGTGCGGTCGCGCGTCATCAGTCCGACGAGCACCATGAAGAGCGGGATGAGCGGCAGGGTGACGAGGATGATCAGCGCCGACGGCCAGTCGGCGAATGCGATGACAACCGTGACGGTCGGGGTCAGGATCACCGCGGCCACCAGCGCCGGCAGATAACCCGACAGGTACGGACCCAGCGCGTCCAGCCCGCGGAGCAGCACGGTGCTCGCATGTTCGCGGATCGCGGTCAGCGACCGCGGCGAGGTGCGGGCGGGATCGGTGAGGACATCGAGGGCTTCGGCACGCAACTCGGCGATCGCCCGCTCGGCGGCACGGTGTGCGTACCGGTCGTGCCCGTAGGCCATCGCCGCCCGGGCCGCCAGGGCCGCGGCCAGCACCGTCAGGTGGACCCCCTGCGCGGCGAACGACCGCGCGGCCGGCGACACGATCAGTTCGGACACGATCGACGCCACCATCGCCGCCACCACGATGATCGCGACCACCTCCGCCACCGCGAACGCCGCGGTGACCCCGACGTAGCGGCGGGTCGTCGGCGAGTACCGCAGCAATCGCGGGTCCAGCGGAGGCCGTGCCGCGCGTCTCACTTGCTCTGGACGCGCAGCGACGGAAGGCCGGCCGGGTCCGGGATGTGGGCGACCGACAGTCGCTTGCGGAACACCCAGTAGGTCCAGGCCTGGTAACCCATCACCACCGGGGTGATGAGCACGGCCGCCCACGTCATGATCGTGAGGGTGTAGTCGCTCGACGACGTGTTCTCGATGGTGAGGTTCCACTCCGGATTCAGGGTGGACGGAATCGCATTCGGGAACAACACGGCGAACAGGGTGGCGACCGTGCCGGCGATCGCGATGAACGTGAACATGAATGCATAACCCTCACGCCGCATCTGCGCGGTGATGACCATGCCCACCGCGGCGACGGCCGCGATCAGCACCGGGATCCACGTCCACGAATTGCCGAAGGCGAATTGGGTCCACAGCAGCAACACGGCAGCCACGAACATGGTCGGCCAGGCGAGCCGGGCGGCATAGCGAGCCGAGTCCTCCTGCAGCACACCAGAGGTCTTCAGCGACAGGAACACCGCGCCGTGGGTGAGGAAGGCAAGCAGAGTGGTGGCGCCGCCGAGCAGGGCGTACGGGTTGAGGAGGTTGAAGAATCCACCGGTGTACTGGGCGTCGGCGTCGATCGGCAACCCGCGCACGACATTCGCAAACGCCACCCCCCACAGGATCGCCGGGATCCAGGACCCCAGCCCGATTCCGATGTCGCACCACATGCGCCAACGGGGATTGTTGATCTTGCCCCGCCACTCGATCGCGCACACCCGCACGATGAGCCCGATGAGGATGAGGAAGAGCGGTAGGTAGAACGCACTGAACATGGTGGCGTACCAACCGCCGAACGCCGCGAACAGCGCGGCACCCGCGGTGATGAGCCATACCTCGTTGCCGTCCCAGACCGGGCCGATGGTGTTGAGGAGCGCCCGGCGCCGCTTGTCGGGGTCGGCCTCGGGATCGTCGGCGGCGACCTTGTCGTCGCCGCCGGTGTGGCTGGCGCCGAGGAACGGCATCAGCATGCCGACACCGAAATCGAAGCCCTCCAGTACGAAGTACCCGACGAACAGGAACGCGATGACCAGGAACCAGACTTCTTCGAGACTCATGATCACGCTCCTCTAGTACGCGAACGAGAGCTGTTTGGGCTCATCGGATTCGGAATCGTCGTCGTCGAGGTGGCCTGGTGGTCGCGAATCGTGTGCGGCCGGCCCCTCGATGACATAGCGGCGCTGCAGCATGAACCACACGACCCCCAGGGCGCCGTAGAGCAGGGTGAACCCGATGAGGGTGACCAGCACGGTGCTCGCGGAATGGTTGGAGACGCCGTTCTGCACCAGCATGCTGATCCGGAGCGGATCGAGATCGTCCTCCCAGTTGGGGGCGACGATCCACGGCTGGCGTCCCATCTCGGTGAAGATCCAGCCGGAACTGTTGGCCAGGAACGGGGTCGGGATCATCAGCAGGGCGATGAAACCGAATCGTCTGGATTCGACCACCCGCTTGCGCCGCGTGAACCAGAGTCCACCCAGGGCCACGACGACCGAACCGAGCGCCCAGGTGATCATCGCCCGGAAGCCCCAATAGGTCACGAAGAGGTTGGGTGCGAAGTTCTGATTCGCCGGCACATTCGGCTGGCCCGCGAAGGCCTGTGTGTACTGCTCCTGCAGTTCCTCGACACCCTGCAGGGTCGAGTCGAAGTCGTGGTTCGCGAGAAACGACAACATCTTCGGGATCTCGATGACGTGTTCGATGTTCTCGCAGTTGTTCTGGCGGCCGATCGACAGGACGGAGAATCCCGGGCCGGTCTCGGTCTCGCAGAGGGACTCGGCAGACGCCATCTTCATCGGCTGCTGCTTGAACATGATCTGCGCCTGGATGTCCCCGGTGATGAACAGGGCGACACCGGAGACGATGGTCACCCACAGCGCGAGTCTGGTGACCGGGCGCCACAGGTCCCGGGCATCTCGCTCCAGATCCTCCGGCTTCGCGTCGACGTGACTCGGTGACGTGCTGTCCGGGATCACGCCGACGTCGCCGGTCTCGGTGGCCTCGCGGATCTTCTTCGCGCGCCAGGAGTTCCGGGCCATCCACCAGATGCCGATGGCCGCGACAAAGGTGCCCGCGGTGAGGAAGGCCCCGGCGATGACGTGCGGGAAGGCCGCAAGGGTGGTGTTGTTGGTGAGCACCGCGACGAAGTCGTTCATCGCCGGCCGGCCACGTTCCTCGTCCCACGCGACGCCGACCGGGTGCTGCATCCACGAGTTCGCGGCGATGATGAAGTATGCCGAGGCGTTGACGCCGATGGCGGCCAACCAGATACACGCCAGGTGCACCCGTCGCGGCAACCGGTCCCAGCCGAAGATCCAGAGCCCGATGAACGTCGACTCCAGGAAGAAGGCGACGAGTCCCTCCAGCGCCAGCGGCGCCCCGAAGACATCGGCGACGAAGCGGCTGTACTCGCTCCAGTTCATGCCGAACTGGAACTCCTGGACGATCCCGGTCGCGACGCCGAGCGCGAAGTTGATCAGGAAGAGTTTCCCGAAGAACTTGGTGGCCCGCAGCCACTGCTCGTTGCCGGTGACGTGCCACACCGTCTGCATCACCGCGATCATCGGCGCGAGGCCGATGGTCAGCGGCACCAGGATGAAGTGGTAGACGGTCGTGATCCCGAATTGCCATCTGGAGACGTCCAGAGCGTCCATATCGCCTCGAATCGACTTGCCTGCCCCCGGGCTGCGGGAGCCGGACGAAACCTGCCGGGGATCTACTACTAGCGGTAGTAGTAGATCGTAGGCGCGACGTTACGCCTGGTCACCAGGCCGATCAAGCGCCAAAGGTCCCGCCGACCAGCTTGGAGCGGTGTCTTCGGACTCACCTGCTCGGGGCGTGTGTCCCAACCGGTGAGATCAGGTACGAGTGACCGGGATCAATTGTCGTCCACGGAGATGGCCCGATCGATCAGATCGGTGAATTTCACGGCGTCGGCGGGAACCGGCATCACATACCGGTTGAGATGGGTGACCCGGGCCGCGAGCGTCACGCTGCTGACCAGCCACACCGAATCGGCCGCCACCAGGTCCTCGGGGCGCAGGACGTCGGTCTTGGTGGTCCACCCCTCCCGCGCCGCGACATCGAACACCGCACGCACGGTTGTCGATTCGAGAATCCCGATCTCGGTGGGCGGGGTCACCAGGGTGTCGCCGTACACGGCGACGACCGTGGCCCGGGGCCCCTCGAGGACGGCGCCCTCGCTGCTGACGAAGATCACGTCGTCGTAGCCCTCGGCGGCCGCGTGGCGCAGCGCAGCCATGTTCGTCGCGTAGCTGAGGGTCTTGGCGCCGAGTAGCTGCCAGGGCGCCGACGCCGCGAGGTCGATCGAGAAACCCCGCGCCAGCGTGACCACCCGCACCCCGTCTGCGCGCGCCGCCGCCACCCGGTCGGGCACCGCATCGACGGTGACGTAGGCGCTCGGTGTCGAACCATGCTCACGACCGCGTGTGTAGACGAGCCGCAGCAGCGCCTCGCCGGCCGAACCGTGCTTCTTCGTCCACGCCTGTGTCGCGGCCTCGATCACCGCACGCCACTCGTCGAGATCGGGTGCGTCGAGGTCCATCGCCGCCGCGCTACGCGCCAGCCGTTCGAGATGCAGCTGTACGCACCGCGCCCGGCCGGAGCGGACCAGCAGGGTCTCGAAGATGCCGTCGCCGCGGACGGCCGCCAGGTCGTCGGCGTGGAGGAAGGGAGCGTCGGCATCGTGCTGTGCGCCGTCGAGCGAGACAAGAATCGAATCCGCCATGGATAGAAGGCTGCCATGCGTCCCGGCCATGTGCCGAATCGACCCGTAGAATCGACGCGTGAGCCGTTCACCCATCCTGACCAGGCATTCCGAGGGCGGGGCGGTACCCGGTCCCGGAGACCTCCACCCCGCCGACACCGCGTGGCACTACGGCGACCCCCTCGGTGAACAACGAGCCGCCCAGAGCGGCGTGATCATCGTCGACCGATCCGACCGCTCGGTGATCGAGATCGCCGGCGCCGAGCGCCTGACCTGGCTGCACACGATCACCAGCCAGCACATCGCCACCCTCCCCGACCGGTCGAGCGCGGAGAACCTCTCTCTCGACGCCAACGGTCGCGTCGAGGAGCATTTCGTCCTCACCGACATCGACGGTGTCACGTGGATCGACACCGAAGGAACCCGCGGCGAACCGCTGCTCACCTTCCTCTCCCGGATGGTGTTCTGGGCCAAGGCCGAACCGGCCGCACGGCCGGACATGAAGGTCGTGACGCTGATCGGGCCGGGAGCGCTCGACGGACCGATCGCCGATCTCCTGGAGATCGGTCCCGACACCGTCGTCTACCAGGCCGGCGGGCTCCCCGAGTCACATCACGAGGACGAACCGCTCGGCTTCTGGCGCCGCATGCCCCCGCTCGGCGAGGACCGGGACCTGCCGGTCGTGGACGTGATCGTGCCCGAATACGTGCTGACCCGATGGTGGGACGCGCTGACCGACGCCGGCGCGCGGATGGCCGGCAGCTGGGCCTTCGAGGCCCTCCGGGTGGCCGCCCGTCGCCCCCGCCTGGGTGCCGACACCGACGAGCGCACGATCCCGCACGAGGTCGATTGGATCGGCGGCCCGGACGAGCTCGGTGCGGTCCACCTCGACAAGGGTTGTTACCGCGGACAGGAGACCGTCGCCCGCGTACACAACCTCGGCAAGTCCCCACGCCGCCTGGTGCTGCTGCATCTGGACGGCAGCGTCGACGAGCGCCCCGTTCCCGGCGACCCGGTGACGGCCGGCGGCCGCACCGTCGGTCGGCTCGGCACCGTCGTCGACCACCACGAGTGGGGGCCGATCGCACTCGCTCTGGTCAAACGCAACGTCGGCGCCGACGTCGAGTTGTCCGTGGGAGAAGCCGCCGTGAGTGCCCGGATCGACCCGGACTCGATCCGCGACGACGACCGGGTCCAGGCGGGACGCGCGGCCGTGGAACGCCTCCGCAGCGGTCCGGTGGCTCCGGGACGCGACGGTTGAGCACGGGTGTGGTGCTGGCCGTGTGCGCGGCCGGCGATGACGTGATCCTCGAGGGCATCGGTCGCTCCGCCATCGACAAGCGAGCCCGCAGCGGGCGCCTCGACGTCGGCGAACTGGGCCTCGCCGACGACCACGTGGGCAACAAGCGCCACCACGGCGGCGTCGATCAGGCCGTGTACGCCTATGCCGATGCCGAGGCGCGCCGATGGGCCGATGAACTCGGACGTGAGCTTCCTTACGGATGGTTCGGCGAGAACCTACGGATCGACGGGATGGCCGTCACCGACGCGTTCGTCGGGGAACGATGGGAAGTGGGCACCGACGGGCTGGTCCTCGAGGTCACGATCCCGCGCGTCCCCTGCAAGACCTTCGCGGTCTGGGCGGGTGAGCCGCGATGGATGAAGCGCTTTCTGGACCAGGCGGATTTCGGTACCTACCTGCGTGTTGTCCAGAACGGCAGCGTGACCGAGGGCGATTCGGTCACGGTCGTCCACCGCCCTGATCACGGGGTGCGGTCGCGCGATCTGCTCGCCGGCGGCGACGTCGAGGCGATCCGATCGCTGCTCGCCCGGGACGATTTGCCCGCCAAGGTCAGGCGCGAGGCGACCAAGATGGTGAACAAGTCGGAAAGACGCGTCGGCGCGGCAACCCGGGGTGGACAACACAAACGTTAGAGGCGCGCTAGACTGGTCAGCACGACAGAATTACTTCAAGAGAACGGGGCCGCCAAGTGTTTGGCCGCCCCGTCATTGTGCGAGGGGGTCCCATATGGGCCGCGGCCGGGCAAAGGCAAAGCAGACGAAGGTTGCACGTCAGCTGAAGTACTCCACTCCGAACACCGATTTGGAAAGCTTGCAGCGTGAGCTTTCCGGGCAGGGCGATCCGGTTGTAGATCGACCTGATCCGGTGGACGACTGGGTGGACGAAGAGGAGTGGCGACGCGCTTGACGCGCACACTCCTCGGGCGTTGATTCTCAACGCCCGGGATCACCCCACACATTCTCCGCGTGAGCGGACCCGCGGCGACGCGGGCTCATGATCTGTACGCACCACCCATTTTCTCGATGGGTGGTGCGTGCTCATGTGTTCGTCACGGGGTGATCGCCGAGTCATCAGACACCGACGCTCGCCGAGGGGATCCCCTTCGGCGAGCGTCGGTGTTCTTGCTCATGAATGTGCGGTACGCACGATTGTCGTTGCGACAGTGAGGGTTTTGGAGGTTCTCCGCAGCTCGGCGTCAGTGGTGGGACACGGCACTAAAAGCGCGGGTGCTCGCCGAGCAGGCTGACACGCGAATCGGTGTCGGACCGGTCGCTCGCACGCTTGACCGTGCCGAGGACCCAGTTGTCGACGTGCCGTGCGGTGAGGACGGCCTGCGCCCGATCGGTGTCCTCGGGCGCCACGACCGCGACCATGCCGACGCCCATGTTGAAGGTGCGTTCCATCTCGAGCTGCTCGACCCGGCCACGCTGGCCGATCAGCGCGAAGATCGGCGCAGGCGTCCACGTATTGCGTTCGAGCTCGGCCACGAGTCCGTTGGGGATCACGCGAGCAAGGTTCTCGGCGAGACCGCCGCCGGTGATGTGCGCGAAGGTGCGGACATCGGCTTCGGCGATCAGAGCCAGGCAGTCCCGGGCGTAGATCCGGGTCGGCTCCAGCAATTCTTCGCCCAGGGTGCGCCCGAACTCCTCGACGTGGCCGAACAGGTCCATGTGGCCCCACTCGAGCAGCACCTTGCGTGCCAGCGAGTAGCCGTTGGAGTGCAGTCCCGACGACCCCATCCCGATGACGACGTCACCGGCGCGGACCCGATCCGGGGTGAGCACGTTGTCGGCCTCGACGACGCCCACCGCGGTGGCGGACAGGTCGTAGTGGTTGTCCTGCATCAGGCCGGGGTGCTCGGCTGTCTCGCCGCCGAGCAGCGCGCAACCCGCTTCGACGCACCCGTCGGCGATGCCTGCGACGATCTGGGCCACTGTCTCGGGGATCACCTTGCCCACCGCGATGTAGTCCTGCAGGAACAGGGGCTCGGCGCCGCAGACGACCAGGTCGTCGACGCACATGGCGACGAGGTCGCGGCCGACCGTGTCGTGCTTGTCGATGGCCTGCGCCACGGCGAGTTTGGTGCCGACGCCGTCGCTGGCGGCGGCGAGGACCGGCTCCCGGTAGTTGCCCTTGAGCGCGAACAGGCCGGAGAAGCCACCGATCCCGCCGAGGACTTCCGGACGCGACGCACGCTTGGCATGGGGCGCAATGAGTTCCACAGCCCGCTCACCGGCGTCGATGTCGACCCCGGCCGCCGCATACGAGGCCGGAGTCGCGCTCCCGGCCGTCTCGTCGGCAGCAGCATCCCGCTCCGTCATCACCGCAGCACTCCCGTTCCAAAAGATCTTCGGTCGAACGTTGTTTCCGGCGTGTTCGCCGACGGGTCATACGGTACCGGAGGGCCGACGACGCGGAATCAGGGCCGCATGACCGCGCTGACGTTGTCATTCGGCTTGGTCAGCGGGTCCACCGACCGGTCACCGGCAGCGCTGGCCAGCATCTGTTCGAGAACCGCCTTGCCCATCGAGGTCTCCTTGGGCAATTCGATCGGATAGTTCCCGTCGAAGCATGCCGCGCACAGGGCCGAGGCGGCCTGGCCGGTCGAGTTGATCATCTCGTCGATGCTGATGTATCCGAGGGAGTCGGCGCCGATGGCCTGCCGGACACCCTCGACCATGCCGGCCTCGGATTCCATGCCGTTGGCGATGAGTTCGGCAGGCGAGGCGAAGTCGATGCCGTAGAAGCACGGCCATCGGACCGGGCTCGAGGCGATGCGGACGTGCACCTCGGCGGCTCCGGCCTCGCGCAGCATCCGGATCAGCGCGCGCTGGGTGTTGCCGCGCACGATCGAGTCGTCGACGACGACGAGCCGCTTGCCGCGGATGACCTCCCGCAGCGGATTGAGTTTCAGGCGGATGCCGAGCTGGCGGATCGTCTGCGACGGCTGGATGAAGGTGCGGCCGACGTAGGCGTTCTTCATCAGGCCCTGGCCGTAGGCGATACCCGATTCCTGGGCGAAACCGACGGCGGCCGGCACGCCGGACTCCGGCACCGGGATCACCAGGTCACCCTCGGCGGGATGTTCCTTGGCGAGGCGGCGACCGATCTCGACGCGGGTCGAGTGGACCGAACGGCCATGGATCACCGAATCGGGCCGGGCGAGATAGACATACTCGAAGACGCAACCGCTGGGGGTCGGCTCGGCGAAACGTGAGCTGCGCACCCCGTCGGCGTCGATGGCCAGAAGTTCGCCCGGTTCGATGTCGCGGACGAACGACGCACCGACGATGTCGAGCGCGGCGGTCTCCGACGCGACCACCCAGCCGCGGTCAAGGCGGCCGAGCGACAGCGGGCGCACGCCGTGCGGGTCACGTGCGGCGTAGAGCGTGTGCTCGTCCATGAAGGTCAGACAGAACGCACCCTTGAGGGTCGGTAGCAGCTCCATCGCAGCCTGCTCGATAGAGCTGTCGGCCGCTCCATGGGCCAGCAGCGCGCCCACCACGTCGGAGTCCGAGGTGGCCGCCGAGCTCTTGATCCCCTGCTCACGGGCACGGGCCGAGAGGTCCGCGGTGTTCACCAGATTGCCGTTGTGGCCGAGTGCGACGCCCGTCCCGGCGTCGGTCGTCCGGAAGATCGGTTGCGAGTTCTCCCAGGTCGTCGAACCGGTGGTGGAGTACCGGCAGTGGCCGATCGCCACGTGACCGGTCATCGCGCCGAGCGTCTGCTCGTCGAAGACCTGGCTCACCAGCCCGAGATCCTTGAACACGACCACCTGACTGCCGTCGCCCACCGCTATTCCGGCGGCTTCCTGACCGCGGTGCTGGAGGGCGAAGAGCCCGTAATAGCTCAGTTTGGCGACGTCCTCACCGGGCGCCCAGACCCCGAAGACACCGCATTCCTCGCGCGGTTCGTTCTCGGGTTCGTCCAGCGGGGCCGGGTTGACCGCACTCGCACCGCGTGCGGAGCATCCGCCCGCCGGCGTCGTGGGAGCGAGCAGGTTCATGTTGGCGATCGAATGATCAGGCATCGACTAGCTCCCCTGGGGCTGCGTATCGGTCAGTCGAGTGGGCTGGGAGACATTCGAGAGTTTACGGGTCGTTCGGCTCCCGATGCGAATCTTGCAGCGGTGTGGACGGACGGGTAATTCCGCGACACCCCATCGAGTGATGGATCACACTCCGGTTTCCCGGTCGCCCAGTGACGTGATGGGGACGAGCGGCAGCAGTTCTGCGATCAGACCCGCCCGGTGTCCGGACGCGTCGATGTCGCCCGCGGCGAGCGCGTTGCCGTAGGTGAGCACCCCAGCGACCAGTAGCAGCCAGGTCCGTGGCGACATCTCGACGACGTTCGGCGGCGTTCCGCGGGTGTGCCGGGGTCCTTCGATGCACTGGACCGCAACGAACGGGGGCACCCGGACCTCGACCGAGTTGCCGGGGGCGAGCTGTTCCAGCGTCCGGGCCGAGTGACGGACAGCGGCGGCGAGGGCGGCGCGCCCCGGAGGCGACGCCGTGGGGTCGAGAAGCCAGTCCGAGACGGCCAGCACCGCGGCTCGGACCTCTGCTGGGTCGACTCTCCTGCGTGGTGGCACCCGACCATTCTTCCAACAGGGTTCGAAACGGCATGGATCGGGCAGTATTGACCGCATGGGAGCCGAGGTGTCCAAGCAGCAGTTCACCGGGGAGGACCGGGTTCGTTTCCGGCGTCAGGTGGGTCGCGGGACGGAGGCGATCGCCCGGATGCTCGCCGACGGTTTGTTCACCGACCAGGGCCGTCCGCCGAAGCCGCTCCTCGGCATGGAGGTCGAACTCAATCTCGTCGACGAGGACATGCGCCCGGCGATGGCGAACGCCGCCGTACTCGAGGCGATCGCCGATCCCGACTACCAGACCGAACTCGGACAGTTCAACATCGAGATCAACGTCTCGCCGCGGCCGTTCACGATCGACGACACGATTTCACTCGAACAGGCGCTGCGCACCTCGCTCAACCGGGCCGAACAGAAGGCCGCGCAGACGTCGAGCCACCTGGTGATGATCGGCATGCTGCCGACACTGAAGTCCGAACACTTTGCGCATCACTGGATCTCGGCGAACCCACGGTACGACCTGCTCAACGAGCAGATCTTCGCCGCCCGGGGCGAGGACCTCGAGATAGACATCACCGGGATTCCGCTGACCGACACCCACCACACCGAGCACCTGCGGACGTCGACCGACTCGATCCTGCCCGAGGCCGCCTGCACGTCGTTGCAGCTGCACCTGCGAGTGGCTCCGGAAGACTTTGCCTCGCACTGGAACGCGGCGCAGGCCATCGCCGGGGTGCAGGTCGCCCTGGCCGGGAACTCACCGTTCCTCGCCGAGACCGCCTTGTGGCACGAGAGCCGAATCCCGGTCTTCGAGCAGGCCACCGACACCCGACCGCTGGAATTGAAGAATCAGGGCGTCCGACCGCGAGTGTGGTTCGGAGAGCGATGGATCAACACGATCTTCGACCTCTTCGAAGAGAACACCCGCTACTTCCCCGCCCTGCTTCCGGTGTCGACCGAGACCGACCCGCTCGCCGAACTCGACGCCGGGCGCATCCCGACACTCGACGAGTTGCGTCTCCACAACGGGACCGTCTATCGCTGGAATCGGCCGGTCTACGACATCCACGAGGGCCAGGCCCACCTGCGCGTGGAGAATCGCGTGCTGCCCGCCGGCCCGACCGTCGTCGACACGATGGCCAACGCCGCCTTCTACTACGGGGTCGTCCGCGGCCTCGTCGAATCCGACCGGCCACTGTGGTCGCGGATGTCGTTCAACGCCGCCGCCGAGAACCTGCAATCCGGCGCCCGTACCGGGATGGAGTCGCAGCTGTACTGGCCCGACGTCGGCTGGGTACGACCCGATGAACTGGTCCTCCGCCGGCTTCTCGTGCTCGCCGAGGACGGACTGCGCAGGTTCGGGGTCTCCGACAAGGCCCGCAAGCGCTACCTGTCGGTGATCGAGGGCCGCTGCATCTCGCGTCAGACCGGGTCGGTCTGGCAGCGCCAGGCGGTCGCGGCCCGAGAGCGCGCGGGCGAGAGCCGGCCGCAGGCGTTGCAGGGCATGCTGCGCGACTACGTGACCCAGATGCACGAGGGCGAGCCGGTACACACCTGGCAGGTCTGACACCCGACCGTCGACCCGCGGCGACGAGCCTGCTTTAATGGAAACAATTTCCATTAAGGAGGCTTCGTTGAAGGTTCGTGCATCCATCCGTTCGTTGAAGAACCAACCCGGCTCGCAGGTGGTCAAGCGCAAGGGGCGCATCTACGTGATCAACAAGGGCAACCCCAGATTCAAGGCGCGCCAGGGCTGATCGCCGTCGCGGCGTTGTCGGACCGGCCCCGCGAGTCCCCTGGCGACTTCGGCCCAGTCCGCGCGAGAGGGTTGCCACGCCATGCGCCTCACATCAGCATCCTCGGCAGGACGATCACCGAACGCTACGCCGACCCCGAAGCCACTCTCGACGTCGTCAGCGACGTCCTCGGCGTCCAGCTGGCACACCGTTCGGTCCGCCGATTCCTGCCGGGTGATCCCGTCGACGACCGCCGGTTGCACGCCATCGTCGCCGCGGCGCAGTCGGCACCAATTTCGTCGAACCTGCAGGCGTGGAGTGTGATCGCGGTCGGGGACCCAGATCGCAAACGCCGGCTGTCGGCGCTGACCAACGACCAGCGGTGCATCGTCGACGCACCACTGTTCCCCGTCTGGGTCGCCGACCTCGGCCGTGCACGACGGATCGCCGCGCGCCGAGCAGTAGCCCTCGACGCAGCCAACTACCTCGAGTCCACGATCGTCGGGTTCGTCGAGACCGCGCTCGCCGCCCAGAACGCAGTCGTCGCCGCCGAATCACTGGGTTTCGGAAAGGTGTTCGTCGGGTCGGTCCGCAATCATCCCTCGGAGGTGGCCGACGAACTCGGCCTGCCCGACCATGCGGTCGCGACCTTCGGGCTGGCGATCGGACGTCCCGACCCGACCGAACCCGCAGGGGTCAAACCCCGCTTGCCCCAAGCGGCGGTTCTCCACCACGAGACCTACGACGCCGAGTCCGCGGACTCCCACGTGGAGGCCTACGACGAGGTCCTGTCCGGTTACTACCGTCGCCATGGTCTCGATGGCGACTGGAGCACAAGGGTTCTCACCCGCCTCGCGGACGCCGAGTAGCTGCACGGCCGGGAGCGACTGCGTGCGCAGCTCGAGGCACGAGGGCTGCCGTCGTGGTGACGACGCCCGCTTGACTGCAACGACGATGTTCGTTGTTGCGTGAGATCATATCGGCTGCCACCGACAAGCTCCCCTTCTACACCAGAGGGACCATACAGATTGTCGGACAAGGATTCTCGCAGCCACTCGAGCCGAACTCGTGTACACTCGAACGTACATTCGCAGCAACGGTTCTCGGGGGTGACCGTCATGGCCGACACGACACATGTCGACGACGAGTCGGTGGCGCCGCAACCGCGTGCCGTCGAGTTGATGGCCGAGCTGCACGCGATCCTTGACGAACTGCAGACCGTCGATCTGTCCCAGTGCACCGACGAAGAATTGATCGAGGTCGCCGCCGCAACCGAGCGCGCCGTCGCTCGAACCACTTTCGCCGGCGACCGGCAAGTCGCCGAAGCTGAGGCTCGCGACCTTCCTCGCAAGACCGGGTACCGCACCCTCACCCAGTTCATGAACCACCGCCTCCGCATCACCAACCCGACGCGGCGGCGCAAACACCTCAATGCCACCGCCACCCTCACCTGCCTCAACGGCGACCGTCTGGAACCCGAACACCCCACCCTGGCCGAAGCATTCGCCGCTGGGACTGTCGGCACCGCACACGTCCAGGCCGTCATCGATGTCCTCGACCACATCCCGAACGCTGTCGACCACGATGTGAAAGTCGCTGCGGAACGGCAGATGGCCGAGATCGCCGTCGACCACACACCTGCCGACATCACCCAACTCGGCGCACGGTTGCTTGCCCACCTCGATCCCGACGGCACCCTCACCGACGATTCCGAACGGAAGAGGCGCCGCAACCTGTGGGTCAACCGGCAACGCGCCGACGGCACCGCGAAGATGACAGCCACATTGACGCCCGAACTCGCCGCCCGCGTCACGATGTTGCTCGCCGTCTGGGCCAAGCCCGGCATGAACAACCCAGGCGACCCGCACTCGCCGACCGGCTCAGTCGACGACGCCGACCCCGACGTTCTCGCCGCCGCGGCCGAACGCGACGACCGCACCCCCGCCCAGATCAACCACGACGCGCTCAACGCGCTACTGAAGGCTGTCTTCGAGGACGGGCTGCTCGGGAGATCGCACCGCGGGCTACCCGTGCAGCTGATCATCAAAGCCGACCTGAGCGACCTCGTCCGTGAAGCCGGGCTCGCGACCACCGCCACCGGCACCCTGATGCCCATCCCCGACCTCATCGACCTCGCCGCGACGGCCGCCGATGTTCAACCGTGGTTGGCGATCTTCAAGAACCACACGGCCGTGCCGCTGTACTTCGGGCGCGGCAAACGTCTCGCCACCCGCGCACAACGCCTCGTCTCCTTCGCCCGCCCCGACGGCGAGGTCTGCTCCGCGCCCGGCTGCGACCAACCCGCCACCCACGTCGAGATCCATCACGCCCACAAGGATTGGGCCAAAGGTGGTCTCACCGACATCGACCAGCTCGCCCCCGCCTGCCCGCGCCACAACCGGATGGTCAGTGACCAGCCCGGCCAGTACACCACCCACATCGAACAGTCAGGACCCGACGAAGGCCGCTGCGCTTGGCAGCTCAACGCCGAACCCGGCGCGCCACCCAACCCCGAACAGATCAACCGCCGACCCGACATACCCCAGCGATTCGCAGAACATCTGAACACCGTGCGCGACGAGATCCACGGACCACCAACCCGGTCCGACGATCAGCAACGCCCCGAGACGCCACACCCCCAAGACGCGCGCCACTCATGGCTGAACATCAGCCACGTCATCGACATCCGACCACCACGACCCGGACCATCCCAACCCCGGCCCTCCCTCGTCGAAGCACACCTCACGACGCTCCTCGCCACCCACTGACCCGCAGCGCCGAGAACTGACCACCATCGGCCGCAGGGGCTACTTCTGCGCGAAGAGCCCCCGGCCCGTCACAAGCGGCAGATCGAGTGCAGTGACAAGTCCGGGCCTCGCATCGACCACTGCGGCAACGGAATTGACCAGTCGCATCGCGGTGACGATCATGCCGGACACGTTGTGATCGCCGTTCTCGCCGTGATGCCCGAACTCGACGGACATCTCGGGTTCGCCGGAGATCGCGATGCGGTAGCAGCCGTCACCCTGGTTCGGGGACGGCCAGTCGGGGCACTGATCGGGATGGGTACGGGTGTAGTGCTCCAGCACAACGCGATCCACGCCATCGACCTGGCCCACGACCTCGAACCGCACCGCGGCCATCGTCCCCTTCGGGATCTCGACGGACACCGTGGAGTAGTCGCGATCGGCCTCCACCCGCTCGACGCGTTCGACGAGCGGCTCGTCGAGCACGAGGTCGAGTCCGGCAGCGATCTGTCGCACGACGCTCCCCCACCCCATGGACAGGATGCCCGGCGCGAAGATCAGCGGCGTGGTGTCCAGGGGTTGCCCGAAGCCGAACAGGTCCCGCATGACGACCGGCTGGTAGTAGGTCGAGTAGTCGGCGATCTCCTGACAGCGCACCTCGTCGATCCGCTGCGACAGGCTCGTCATGGCCAGCGGCAGCACGTCGTTGGCGAAGCCCGGGTCGATGCCGTTGACGTGCAGACTCGCGTTGCCCGCCTTACCGGCTTCGGAGATCCGTTCCAGTAGCGAGTCGGGCAGGATGCCCTTCGGGAACTGCAGGACCACCGGCCCGCTCGACACCACGTTGATCCCGTTCTCCACGAAGAAGATCAGGTCCTCGATCGACTCCATGACGCGATCATCGGTCATGGCCGTGTGCACGATGCAGTCCGGCCGCAGGGCGATCAGGGCATCGCGGTCGTTCGTTGCGGCGACACCCAGCTCGCGATCCAGGCCGGCCAGCTCACCGGCGTCCTTGCCGACCTTCGCCGGGTCGGACACCCACACCCCCACGAGTTCGAGGTCGGGCCGGGCATCGATCCCGGCGATGGCATGTCGTCCGACGGTTCCGGTCGACCACTCGACCACGCGCAATGTCATGCGAACCAAACTAGAACACGTTCCAACTTCGGCGTGCCGATTCCACGAGATGCGCACCGCTAAGGTCAGCAGGGTGACTGCCACGTCGCCCCAGAACCCCGCTGCCGCCCCGATCCACATCGACCGCGGCGGGCATCGGACGATGCTCAAATGGCACCGCGGCCGGCGTCGCGCCGACGACCCGGCGTTCACCTCGACTCGCATCGTCGAGGGCATGCGTCTGGGCGCGAGCATCGAGATCGACCTGGTGATCCACGCCGACCGGGGTTTCGCCGTACTGCACGACCGCACGGTCGAGGACGCCACCACCGGTACCGGTGCGGTGTCGGCACTCCCGGCGTCGTATCTGCGCGGCCTGTACCTGCGGGACAACAGCGGCCACCCCATCGACGACCGCGTTCTCCTGCTCGAGGATCTGACCGAGCTCTTCGACGGCGTCGACATCGCGCCCACCGCCTCGCTCCAGCTCGACTTCAAAGAGGACGATGCCGCCCTCGATCCCGCGGCCGTGGCGATGTTCGCCCGCAGCGTTGCGCCCCACGCACGGCACTACATCCTGTCGTGCGGCGACGCCGCTGCGGTCGAGACGCTGACCTCTGCCGCGCCGGGTATCCGGATCGGTTACGACCCTTGCCATCACGGTGCCGCCGAGGCGGCGATCCGGTCCGGGGACTTCGACGGTTTCGTCGACCGAGCGGTGGCGGCGTCGCCGGATGCCGAGATGGTGTACCTGGAGAATCGATTGATCCTGGCTGCCGATCGTCGCGGTCACGATCTCATCGGCGCGTTCCACGAACGCGGTCGTCTCGTCGACGGGTACACGGTGACGCGGGTCGGACCACGCGTCGTCCCGGACATCAGAAGGCTGCTGGAGTTGAGGGTCGATCAGATCACGACCGATGATCCCGAGGCCCTGGCGACGCTCGATCTCGACGGTCCCGTGCGCGATTCCGGCTCGCGCCTGATCCGCTGGATCCGCGGCGCCACCGGGCGCTCAGACGTGGAGTGACCAGAACGGTTCGACCGGGATGTTCCGGACCACGAACCAGGCCAGGACGACCACGAGCACGACGACACCCGAGTGCCTGAGGTGCTGCCAGCTGCGAACCCGGCGACCGGTCCACAAACGCACGCAGTAGGCGCCGAAGGCGAAGAGCAGCAACCCCATCGCGAGCACCCCGACGGCGTTGTAGTGCAGGGCGGCCGGGACATCACCGTGCAGGAGCGAGTAGATCGCCCGCAGCGACCCACATCCCGGACACGTCACCCCGAAGATCAGCTTGGTCGGACACACCGGCAGGGCGCCGCCCGGTGTCGTGGGGTCGCCGAACCACACTGCCGCACAAACCAACCCGGTACCGGCGACGACGGTCGCCGGCCCGATGTACCGATGCGACGAGAGAGCCGACACCCGTCCGAGGACGGCTCTCTCGAAGCGCTCAGTACGTGGACGTGGACGCGGAGGCGCCGAGGAGGATGACGAAGAAGATGACATAGACGATGACAATCAAGACCCAGATGACGACCGACGAGATCGCACTCCACATCGCCCACTTCTTGGCTTCGTCGGCAGCCTTCTGCGCACCGGCGTAATCGCCGGCCGCCCACAGCTTGCTGACCGACGTCGACTTCACGATCGACACGATCCCGAGCGGCAGACAGCACAGCACCGTCGACAGGATCGCCCACACGAGGTTGTTGTCCGGCTCCGGGCCGGCCGGGTTCCCGCCCGGGAATCCACCGTACGGCTGCTGTCCGTAACCACCCGCGCCGTAGTTCGGCGGCTGGTTCGGATCATGGGGGTAGCTCATCTGCGCCCTTTCGACTCTGTCAGAGAACTCAAGGAGCGTAACCGACCGTCACCGGGCACGACACGTCTGCAAACGATATTGATTCCATTGACGTACAAAGGAATCCTCGCAGGCGCGAACGTTGCGGGGTGCAACTAGACGGCGTCGCCGAACAGCGCCGGGAGCGTGCCCTCGTGTACCTCGCGGAGTTCGGCGAGGGGCACGGAGAAGTAGTCCTGGACCTCGACCGCATCGCTGCCCTGGTCGACCACACCGATCCGCGTCCACGGCATCGTGCGGGCGTCGAGCATCGCGGTGAACCGTGACTCCTCCGTGCGCGGCACGGCGACCAGTACGCGGCCCGCGGACTCGGAGAACAGCCAGACGAACGGGTCGGCGTCCTCGGGCAGCAGGATCCGGCATCCGGTCTCACCGGCCAGGGCGGCCTCGACGACGGTCTGGATGAGTCCACCCTCGCTGAGATCGTGTGCCGCAGAGATCAATCCGTCGCGCGACGATGCGGCCAGGATGTCGGCGAGCAGGCGTTCGCGCTCGAGATCGACCTGCGGCGGAACACCACCGAGATGATCGTGGCTGACCTGCGCCCAGATCGACCCGTCGAACTCGTCGAGGGTCTCCCCCAGCAGGATGAGCGTCTCGCCGGGCTCGGTCCCGATGCCGGTCGGGATACGGCGATGCACGTCGTCGATGACACCGAGGACGCCGATCACCGGGGTCGGCAGGATCGGCGTCGCCCCCGTCTGGTTGTAGAAGCTCACATTGCCGCCGGTGACCGGGATGCCGAGCTGCGCACAGCCGTCGGCGAGTCCGCGGACCGCCTGCTGGAACTGCCACATGACCGCCGGGTCTTCGGGGGAGCCGAAGTTGAGGCAGTTGGTGACGGCCTTGGGCGTCGCACCGGAGACGGCGACGTTGCGGTAGGCCTCGGCCAGCGCGAGCTGCGCGCCGCGGTAGGGATCGAGGAAGGTGTAGCGGCCCGACGCGTCGGTCGCCAGCGCGATTCCGCGTCCGGACTCCTCGTCGATGCGGATCATCCCCGAGTCCGCGTGCTCGGCGAGGACGGTGTTGCCGCGCACGTACCGGTCGTACTGGTCGGTGATGAACTTGCGGCTGCACAGCGCCGGCGAGGCGAGCATGGCCAGCAGCGTCTCGCGCAGCTGGTCGGGCGTGCTCGGCCGCTGCAGCGGCTCGGTGGTCGACGCGATGACGGTGTCCTGCCAGTCCGGTCGCGCCACCGGGCGCTCGTAGACCGGGCCGTCGTGGGCCACGGTGCGCGGCGGCACGTCGACGACGGTCTCCCCGTGCCAGGTGATGACCAGCTGATCGCCGTCGGTGACCTCGCCGATGACGGTCGCGAGGACGTCCCACTTGCGACAGACCTCGAGGAACTTCTCGACGTTCTCCGGCGTCACGACCGCGCACATGCGTTCCTGTGACTCGCTGGAGAGGACCTCCGCCGGGGTCATGCCCTCGGCGCGCATCGGCACCTTCTCCAGGTCGATGTGCATGCCGCCGTCGCCCGCCGCGGCGAGTTCGCTGGTTGCGCACGACAAACCGGCTCCGCCGAGATCCTGGATGCCCACGACGAGTCCCGCGTGGTAGAGCTCGAGACAGCACTCGATGAGCACCTTCTCGGTGAACGGGTCGCCCACCTGCACGCTCGGCAGCTTCTTCCGGTTGGGGCCGGAACCGTCGGAATCGTCGAAGGTCTCCGACGCCAGCACCGACACGCCACCGATGCCGTCGAGGCCGGTACGCGCGCCGAACAGGATGATCTTGTTGCCCGCGCCCGAGGCGAAGGCCAGGTGCAGGTCCTCGGTGCGCAGCACGCCCGCGCACAGCGCGTTGACGAGCGGGTTGCCGGCGTAGCTGGCGTCGAAGACGGTCTCGCCGCCGACGTTCGGCAGGCCGAGGGAGTTGCCGTAGCCGCCCACGCCGCGCACCACGCCGTCGACGACACGTCGGGTGTCCGGGGCGTCGGCCGGGCCGAAACGCAGCTGGTCCATCACCGCGATCGGGCGTGCACCCATCGCCATGATGTCCCGCACGATCCCGCCGACTCCGGTGGCGGCGCCCTGGTAGGGCTCGACATAGCTGGGGTGGTTGTGCGACTCGACCTTGAAGGTCACCGCCCAGCCGTCACCGATGTCGACGACACCGGCGTTCTCGCCGATACCGGCGAGCATGCTCGCGCGCATCTCGTCGGTGGTGGTCTCACCGAAGTAGCGCAGGTGCACCTTGGACGACTTGTAGCTGCAGTGCTCGGACCACATCACCGAGTACATGGCGAGTTCCGCGTCGGTGGGCCGGCGGCCCAGTATCTCGCGGATACGCGCGTACTCGTCGTCCTTGAGACCGAGTTCGCGGAACGGTTGCGGATGGTCCGGGGTCTGGGCAGCGGCTGAGACGGTATCCACCTGGGCACTCACCCGGACAAGTCTAGGCGGGCGCGGGCGGTTCCGGCCGCCGGGGCGGTGAGCGTGCGGACCGACGGCCTGACCGTCGGGTCCGGACCCTGGGAGATCTGCGCCCGATCTCCGACCGGTCTAGCGATAGTCTGTCTCCGGCGACCGCACGGGATGCACCCACGGAGATCATCACCGGGGACTCCGTGCCGGGGTGGGACGACACAGGGGGAAGCGATGGCCGATGTCCGCAAGGCGAGGGCGCTCTTCGAACTCGGTGTCCTGTCCCTGAACATCCCCGTCGAAGGCCAGGAACCCGTCGACAATCCCGCCCAGGCCGCCAAGGCCTTCACCCGTGCGACCGAATGGGACCCGTCCCTGGGCGACGCCTGGATCGGCAGGCTCGCCTGCGGCGACAACAGCAACGAGGTCCTGCTGGGCCTCTACCGCGCACGCGGATCGATCGGGGCGGAGCAGCGCCGGCTCGGACTCCCTCCCGGCACGATCGCGGGGCGCTGGTACACGGGCATGATGATCGACTTCCCGGCGTCGAACGCCGTCGAGGCGACCGCGGCCTACGCGGCCAGCCTGGTCCGCGGTGCGGACTTCGCCGGCGCCGAAGAGGTCCTCGACGAGGTGCCCCCGGCCCACCGCGTCCCGATCGTGGACTTCGTGCGCGCTTTCCTGCACTTCGCCACCCAACGCTGGCCCGACGTCCTGACCTCGCTCACCAGGTCCGACCGGTGGAACGATCCCTACATGCAAGCCGTCGCCGACTTCATGGCCGGGACGTCGTGCGTGCATCTCGGCATGCTCGGCGAGGGCATGCGGCGCCTGCAGAACGCGGTCGACGGCCCGATCGCGGCGTGTTCGACGCAGGCGATGTTCGTCTACGGCCTCGCGCTGCGCGAGCAGGGCCACGAGGAGAAGGCCAAGTCGATGTTCGAGCAGGCCTACGCGCGTGACCCGTCGCTGGCGGCCGCCGCGGAGGCCATCCGGTCGCCCTCCTTGCGCGTGACCGCCACGACGCCCGAGCAGATCGCCGAACGCACCGACCGCTGGGACCCGAAGTCGGTGCCCGACCGGGCCGAGACACTGGTGGCCGGGTCCGGGGACCCCGGCGAGCAGAGTTCCCTGGTGACGGAGGCGCAGCGCGAGCTGACCGAGCAGATCGGACTCGAATCGGTCAAGCAGCAGGTGGCCAAGCTCCAGTCCACCGCGACCCTGGCGAAGGTCCGGGCCGACCGCGGGTTGTCGACGTCGGCGCGCAGCCTGCATCTCGCCTTCACCGGCCCGCCCGGCACCGGCAAGACCACGGTCGCGCGCATCGTCGCCAAGATCTACTGCGGCCTCGGGTTCATCAAGTCCGACAAGGTGGTGGAGGCGACTCGTCGCGACATGGTCGGCGAACACCTCGGCAGCACGGCGATCAAGACCTCGGCACTGATCGACTCCGCCATGGACGGCGTCCTGTTCATCGACGAGGCCTACACCCTGATCCAGCAGGGGTTGTCCGGTGGCGACGCATTCGGCCGTGAAGCCGTCGACACCCTGCTGGCGCGGATGGAGGACGACCGTGACCGGCTGGTCGTCATCATCGCCGGTTACGACTCCGAGATCGACCGGTTCCTCGCGTCCAACGACGGCCTGGCGTCACGCTTCGCCCGACGCGTACGCTTCGACTCCTACACGCCCGACGAGCTTGCGCGTATCGCGGAATTCATTGCACGCAAGCGTGATTCGTCGTTGACCAGCGAGGCGATGGTCGAGATCGAGCAGGCGTGTGCCCCGCTCTACCACGACGTCCGCGAGCACCGGGGCACCACACGACGCGCCACCGACCTCGCCGGCAACGGCCGGTTCATCCGCAACATCATCGAGGCGGCGGAAGAGGAGCGCGAGTTCCGACTCAGCACCACAGGCGATTTCGACGCACTCAGCCAGGACGACCTCATGCGCATCGAGACCGCGGATGTCCGGGCGGCCATCTCGGGCGTCCTTTCCGGTCTCATGCGCTGAGCGCCCACCCATCCCGGCCGGGTCTCGACCCCATCCGCTGGTTGAGCCGGCACCGAGCGAAGCGAGGAGCCGAGTCGAAGCCACGAACCACCCCGACCGCCCATCGAGCCACCCCCACAACACAGTCCACGAGGAGCCCTGCATGTCCATACCCGCCCGCAGTTCCCGTCCGACCCGGCTCGCCGCCGGCCTGGCGATGACCGCGCTGGTGGTGCTCACGGCAGGGGCGTGCTCCTCCGGCGACGCCGAACCCGCACCCGAGTCCGCCACGTCGGCGAGCAGCACCGAGATATCCACCGAGGCGACCGGCTCCGAGACCACGGGTACCGAGACCACCGCCACCTCGCCGGCCACCTCACGGACTGCGGCGTCACCGTCGCGCGGTTCCGGTTCCGGCACCGGCACCGCGTCGACGATGACCTGCGCGCAGTTCCGCGAGCTCGACGACGCCGAGCGGTCGGCGGTGCTGACCGACCTGGACGTGACCGCGAACGCGAAGCAGGTGGCGACGGTGGCCGCGACCGTCTGTCTGAGCCGGCCGGACGACACCATCGCCGCAGTTGTCGCCGAGCTGGTCCCGCGCTGATAGTTTCGGCACCCATGAGCAACCGTCCGTGGACCCTGCTGCACGGGCCGCTGTTCAGCCGGGACAACCCGCTCGACCGCAAGCACGCCGCTCAGCGGATCAGCGCGTACATCTACGGCAACATCCTGATCCTTGCCGTCCTCATCCCGCTGCACGTCCATGACGACTTCGTCGGTATCGCGATCCTCGCCGGCACCGCGGCGTCGACGTTCATCGCGCACGTCTTCGCCGAGGGCGTCGCCCGCCGGGTCTCCGACGGAACGACGCAGCCCACGAGATCGACGGTGCTCGGTCATCTGCGCGACTCGGTGCCTATCCTGACCTCGGCGCTCCTGCCCTGCGCGATCCTGCTGATCGGCCTGATCGGTTGGATCGAACCGCGTACCGCCCAGCTCGTGGCGGAGATCGTGATCCTGCTGCGTATCGGTGGCACGGTCTTCGTCATCGATCGACTCAACAACGAACGACCCAGCCGGACAACGCTCCTCAGCGCCGGTGCGGTCACGCTGGTGGCGACCGCGATCGTCGTGATCAAGATCGTCGTCACGCACTGAGCGGGCGGGGCCGAGCCCTGTGGACAGCTGGCCGCTGTCACCGACAGCTCTCGGATACGATGCGCTCCGACGATGTGGACGACCATTCGGGGGATTTCGTGATCACGCCGCACTCAACAAGACCGGGTATCCGTGCAGCAGCCACGGCGATGCTCATCGCCGTGGCACTGGCCGGCTGCAGCACCGATGGGCGCCCGGTCGCGGCACTCTCGGACCTCAGCTCGACACCGACGACACCGACGACCGCGTCGAGCACGGCACCCGACGGCGACTACGGCCCACTCGATCCTTCGACGACGACCTACTCCCGGCCGCCGCGCACGACGACTCCCACCGTCGAGGTGCCGCCACCCCCGGATTCCGCGACCATCACCTGCCGGGAGTACGCGACCCGCGACAAGCCGACCCAGACCGCGATCGTCAAGGCCAACGGCGTGACGAAGAATCCCGTCCTGGTGGCGACGCTCGTACTCCTCCTGTGCAACGCGGAGCCCGAGAGCACCGTCCAGTCGGTCATCGGATCGATGAAGGACGAGATCATCCACAACTGACGGCTCGTGGGGCGCAGGGCTCAGCCGCCGGCGCCCTCGGTGGTGACCGTGAGGATCACCTCGGTGAACTCGGGCCGGCAGATGACGAGGTCGGGCAGGTAGGTGTCCTCGTTGTTGTAGACGAGCGGTGACCCGTCGATCCGCCCGCACCACAGGCCCTTCGCCGTCGCGACGGCCACGGGTGCGGCCGAATCCCACTCGTACTGACCGCCCGCGTGGACATAGGCGTCGGCCTCGCCGCGCACGACCGCCATCGCCTTGGCACCCGCAGACCCCATCGGCAACACCTCACCGGCCATCGCGGCCGCCACCTCGTCGGCAAAGGCCGGTGGTCGCGAACTGCTCACCACGACGCGCGGGACACCGGTCCGCGGCCGGGACGCCAGCCCCTCGACAGGTTCGACGACCGAACCGTCGTCGAGGTAAGTCACCCCGAGCGCAGGCAGCGCCACGGCGCCCGCGATCAACCCCTCGTCGGCCGACCAGAGCGCAACGTGCACGGCCCAGTCCGTGCGGCCGCCACCGGGTTCGTACGTCCCGTACTCGCGGGTGCCGTCGACGGGATCGATGATCCACACGCGCGACGCCGACAGCCGCGACCTGTCGTCGGCCGACTCCTCCGACAGCACGGCATCGTCCGGCCGCTCCTTTGCGAGACGCCCGAGGATGAACTCGTCGGACCGACGGTCCCCCTCCTGACCGAGCTCTTTGCCGGTCAATCCGCTGGTACGCCGGATGTCGAGCAGGAGTTCGCCTGCGGCGGTGGCCAGTTCGCCGGCCAGAACACGATCGTCGGTCACGGTGTTTCCTCTCGGTCGGGTACCGCATGGCGCGGAGACGGCGCTCCGCACGCTCACAGTCCCAGGTTACGCAGCACCAGGTCGGCGACCTCGGACGGCGGACCGTCGTCGGGGGTGATGAGCAGATCCGGACTCGACGGCCGCTCATACGGCGAGTCGATACCGGTGAACTGACTGATCTCGCCCCGGCGTGCGCGGTCGTACAACCCCTTCGGATCGCGTCGCTCGCACTCCGCGAGTGGGGTGTCGACGAAGATCTCGAAGAACGGCAGTCCGCGCTCGGCGTGGATCTCCCGGGCCCGCTGCCGTTCCTCGGCGAAGGGACTGATGAGCGACACGATCGCCACCGACCCCGAATCGGCGAACAGTGCCGCCACCTCACTGGTCCGCCGGATGTTCTCGCGCCGGTCGTCGTCGGAGAACCCCAGATCCGAGTTCAGCCCGTGCCGCAGGTTGTCACCGTCCATCAGGTACGCCGGGCGGCCCTCTGCGACGAAGCGCCGCTCGAGCTCGACCGCCAGCGACGACTTGCCCGAGCCCGACAGACCCGTCAGCCAGATCGTGGCACCCCGATGCGGACGGTGCTCACGGGTGACCTTCGTGGCCTGCCACACGACGTGACTGTCGTGGCTCACCGGCGCGGTGATCATCCCCGCGCCGACGGTGCGATTGGTGGCCTCGTCGATCAGGATGAAGCTGCCCGTGTCGCGGTTGCGGCGGTAGGAGTCGAAGGTCACCGGCTCCTGGGTGTGCAGGGCGACACGTCCGATCTCGTTGAGCGCCAGCCCCTCCGCCTTCTCGTCGCGGTGCAGCGAGTTGACGTCGAGCCGGTAGTTGAGTCCGTTCACCTGCGCTCGGGTCAACCGGGTGCCACAGAGCAGCTGATACCTGTTCCCCGGTCGAAGTTCGGCGTCGTCGGCGAACCAGCACACCATCGCGTCCAGTTCGCGGCCCACATACGGGCGGTTGTTGGGTCGTGCCAGCATGTCACCGCGCACGATGTCGATCTCATCGGCGAGTTCGACGGACACGGCCATCGAGGCGAACGCCTCGTCGACCCGCTGCCCTCCCGGCGCCCAGATCTCGGTGATGGTGGTACTGAAACCGCTGGGCAGGACCACGATCTCGTCACCGCGCGTCAACACACCGCCCGCGACCGTGCCGGCATAGGCGCGGTGATCGGCGCCGTCGCTGCGCTGCGGCCGGATCACGTACTGCACGGGCAGGCGGGTGTCGATCAGGTTGCGGTCGGATGCGATGTAGACGTGCTCGAGATGATTCAGGAGCGGACGCCCCTCGTACCACGGCATCGCCGCGGACTGTTCGACGACGTTGTCGCCCCGCAGTGCCGACACCGGGATGAAGGTCAGGTCGACGACGTTGAGCTTGGTCGCGAAATCGACGAAGTCGGCGCAGATCTCGTCGAATCGTTCCTGCGACCAGTCGACGAGGTCCATCTTGTTCACACAGACCGTCAGATGCGGGATGCCGAGCAGCGATGACAGGAACGCGTGCCGCCGCGTCTGCTCCAGCACCCCCTTGCGCGCGTCGATGAGGATCATCGCCAGATCGGCCGTCGATGCGCCGGTCACCATGTTGCGCGTGTACTGCACGTGACCCGGCGTGTCGGCGATGATGAACTTCCGCCTGGGCGTGGCGAAATACCGGTAGGCGACGTCGATGGTGATGCCCTGCTCACGTTCGGCGCGCAGCCCGTCGGTCAGCAACGCGAGGTTCGCGTACTCGTCACCGCGTTCGGCGCTGGTGCGCTCGATCGACTCGAGCTGATCGGTGAAGATCGCCTTCGAGTCGTAGAGGAGCCGGCCGATGAGTGTCGACTTGCCGTCGTCGACCGAGCCCGCGGTCGCCAGACGCAGCATCTCGGTCGCACCGCCGGCGACGTTGAGGTCCCCCATCAGAAGTAGCCTTCCTTCTTGCGGTCTTCCATGCCCGACTCGGAGATCCGGTCGTCGGCACGCGTGGCGCCGCGCTCGGTCACCCGGGTCACCTCGATCTCCTCGATCACCTTCTGCACGTCGTCCGCCCCCGACAGCACGCATCCGGTACAGGTGGCGTCGCCGACGGTCCGGAACCGGACGGTCTCAGTCCGTACCTCTTCACCCGGAAGCTCCTGCAGGAAACGGGTTTTCGCAAGCAGCATGCCGTCGCGCGGGATCACCTCGCGCTGATGCGCATAGTAGATCGGCGGCAGGTCGATGTCCTCGGCAGCGATGTACTGCCAGATGTCGAGTTCGGTCCAGTTCGACAGCGGGAAGACCCGGATGTGTTCGCCCTTGGCGTGGCGGCCGTTGTAGAGCCGCCACAGTTCGGGTCGTTGCTCGCGCGGGTTCCACGCACCGAACTCGTCGCGGAAGCTGAACACCCGTTCCTTCGCGCGCGCCTTCTCCTCGTCGCGACGGGCCCCGCCGAACACGGCGTCGAAACGGTTCTCGGTGATACCGCGCAACAGCGCAGTCGTCTGCAGCCGGTTGCGGCTGGCACCCGGTCCGGTCTGCTCCACGACCCGCCCGGCATCGATGTCGTCCTGCACCGAACTCACGATCAGACGGACCCCGGTGTCGGCGACCACTCGGTCGCGATACTCGATCACCTCGTCGAAGTTGTGCCCGGTGTCGACGTGCATGAGCGGGAACGGAATCGGCGCCGGCCAGAAGGCCTTACGGGCCAGGTGGAACATCACCACCGAGTCCTTGCCGCCGGAGAACAGCAGGCCCGGCCGCTCGAAGGTCGCGGCAACCTCACGGAAGATGTGCACCGATTCGGCTTCGAGCGCCGCAAGGTGCGACAGCTCGTAGCCGCGATTGTGGCGACGATCGTCGCCGGCCTCATTGTGGCGACGGCCGTCGCCGGCGTCGATGGTGACGGTCACCCGAGCAACCCCCTTGACATGTCGAATATTCGACACTAGATGTTGACAATGTGACACAAACCGTAGGTGACCTCTCCGACGCGCGTCAACCGGTTCGCGCGGCATCGCCGCCGACGGCACGGGTCGTGCGCATCGTCGAACTCCTCGCGGGCGCCGGGCAGCCGTCCCTGACGTTGGCCGAGATCGTTCGCCAGACCTCGATGTCGCGCGCCACCGCGCACGCCGTGGTCTCCGAACTCGTCGACTGCGGATGGCTGATCCGAGACCCGTCCGCGGGCACCTTCGCCGTCGGTCCGGCCCTGGTCGGTCTCGTCCGGAACGCCGACGGCGCGGACCACCTCGTCCGCTGGGCCGCGTCGGCGGCGCGCGAGCTGTGTGATCGGTTCGATCTCCCGTGCTTCGTCGCCCGGCGGACCTCCGCGGACGCGGTGACCCTCGCGTCGCACGCCTTCCCGGCCCACCTCGCTCCGGAGACCGCGCAACATCCCTGGTTGCGCAACGGCAGCCGTATCCGGTTGCGTCCGCCGATCTGCCGGGAGTTCATCGCGTTCGACCCG
Source organism: Gordonia sp. NPDC058843 (assembly GCF_042743165.1). NCBI lineage: Bacteria > Bacillati > Actinomycetota > Actinomycetes > Mycobacteriales > Gordoniaceae > Gordonia > Gordonia sp. NPDC058843. Next base: position 110,876 of record NZ_JBHYNC010000002.1, on the reverse strand, counting down.
GACGAGACCCGATCGACCTGGATCGCGCAGGCCGCCGAATCCACCCGGACCCGCCTCCGCATGGTGCTCGACGTCGTCGCCGAACGCGGCTATTCGATCGAGCGGATGACCGACGACCACGTGGCGATGATCGAGGCCCTCAGCTCCCTCGACACCATGTCGGACACCCTGCGCGCGAGGGTCGGCGACCTGCTCACCGAACTGTCCGTCATCGACTACCTGCCCGAGGAGATCGACGCCTGCGCGACCGACGGCACAGGTGTCCCCGTGGTCACCATCGGCGCACCCGTCTTCGACGCCGCCCAGCGCGTGGTCGCGGCGATCGTCGTCTGCCCGAACAGGACCCTCGGGGTGGACGAACTCCGTCGGCTCGGCGAGGCCACGCGACAGGCCGCCGACGAAATCTCCAGCCACCTCCGGTGACCGGCGTGTCGGCCGAGCGAATGAACGCGCCGCGCCGAAACCCACACGAAACGGGCTTTCTGCGAGAAACTGGCCGATGACCGCGTCACACGATCACCGTCACCAACCAGGGAGTCGACACATGCCCGGCACGAAGACGATCACCCGGTTGGCCGCCGCCGCCATCGCACTGACCTCGGCCGCAGGCCTCGGCGTCGCCGCCACCGGCGACGCGAGCGCGGTGACGCGCGAATACCCGCTGTCGAACTGCGTGGGCCTGAGCCCCAACGTCGTCGACGTCCCGTTCCTGGCGAGACGCACCATCGTGAGCACCTACGCCGGCAACGCCTACATCGCCACCGACTTCACCAGCTACTTCCCCGGCGGTTACCAGTCCTCGGCACGTCTGGACTGGCACAACCTCACCACCGGCAAGCGGGGTTCGAAGGTCAGCAACGTCCGTGTGAACCCGCCCTACCAGGGTGTTCACTACTTCGTGATCCCCGTCAACCAGATCGGCAAGGGCCGCGTCAACGTCACCTTCGGGGCGGTCAACCGCAACGCACTCTGGAGCATCCCGTCCACGAGTTGCAGCGGCAGCATCGTCGTCCCCTGAGCCGGGGAACACAACCCCTGCCACACCGACTACCAACCAAGCACTTGCTAGGTTAGTCTCGGGAACATGAGTGACGCTGTCATCCCACCTCCGCTCGGACCCGACGATCTGGGGCCGGACACCTCACCGGTCGCCTACGAGACCGGCGGACCCGAGGGCGCGGTGGCCTACGTGACGCTGAATCGGCCGGACTACCGCAACGCGCAGAACTCGGTGATGACCTATTCCCTCGACGCGGCGTTCCGCAAGGCTGTCGACGACGCCGCGGTGAAGGTGATCGTGCTGCGTGCGAACGGCAAGCATTTCTCCGCAGGCCACGACATCGGGACGCCGGAACGCGATTTCGACACCTACTACGAGAACGCGGCGGTCCTGCACTGGGACCACACCGACAAGACCGGCGCCGACCAGCGCCTCGCCCGTGAGATGGAGGTCTACATGGGGATGTGCCGCCGGTGGCGCGACATCCCCAAACCTCTCATCGCACAGGTCCATGGCGCGTGCATCGCCGGCGGTCTCATGCTCGCCTGGATCTGCGATTTCATCGTCGCCTCCGACGATGCGTTCTTCTCGGACCCGGTCGCCCGGATGGGGATTCCCGGCGTCGAGTACTTCGCCCACGCCTTCGTGCTCGGACCGCGCCGCGCGAAGGAGATCCTCTTCACCGGCGAACGTTTCACCGCAACGCAGGCGGCCGACTGGGGCATGGTCAACCACGTCGTCCCCCGCGACGGCCTCGAGGCCAAGGTGAACGAGATCGCCGAGAAGGCCGTCGCCATGCCGATGCAGGGACTGTTCCTCAGCAAGAAGGCCGTCAACATCTGCGAGGACCAGATGGGACTACGCACCTCGATGGACTCGGTGTTCGGCTGGCACCACTTCGCCCACGCGGCCAACTCCGAGGCGGGCGGCGACTCGCTCGGCGGCATGGACGCGAAGTCGATGAAGGCGTCGGCCTCCACCGGCACCGCCGCGGGATCGGGGAGCTGACATGGACCTGCTCTTCGACGACGCCGCCGACGCCTTTCGCGCCGAGGTGCGCGGGTGGCTGGCCGACCACGTTCCGCGCGAACCGCTTCCGTCGATGGACACCGCCGAGGGATTCGAGGCGCATCGCGAGTGGGAGCAGACGATGGCCGCCGACCGGATGTCGGTCGTCAGCTGGCCGGAGGAGTACGGCGGCCGCGACGCCCCGCTGCTGCACTGGGTCATCTTCGAGGAGGAGTACTACCGTTCGGGCGCGCCCGGGCGCGTGAGCCAGAACGGCATCTTCTTGCTCGCACCCACACTGTTCGAGCACGCGAATTCCGATCAGCTGCAACGTATCCTGCCGCGGATGGCCAACGCAGACGACATCTGGGGTCAGGCCTGGAGCGAACCGGAGGCCGGCAGCGACCTCGCCTCGTTGCGGTCGACCGCCGTCCGCACCGATGGCGGCTGGCTCCTCAACGGCCAGAAGACCTGGAGTTCACGGTCGAGTTTCGCCGACCGGGCCTTCGGCCTGTTCCGCACGGACAAAGAGGCACAGCGCCACAAGGGTCTGACCTACTTCATGTTCGACCTGCGCAGCGAGGGTGTGACCGTCCGGCCGATCGCGCAGCTGGACGGCGAGGCCGGGTTCGCGGAATTGTTCTGCGAGAACGTCTTCGTCCCCGACGACCCGTCGAACCCCGGCGAGTCGGGTGTCATCGGCGAGGTCGACAACGGGTGGCGGGTCGCGATGAGCACCGCTGCCAACGAGCGCGGGCTGTCGCTGCGGGCACCCGGCCGGTTCCTGGCCACCACGGACCGCCTCGTCGAGCTCTGGCGTTCGAATCGGGACGCGGTCCCGTCGACGGCGAACACCGATGCGCGCGTGGCGGATGCGTGGATCGGGTCCCGCGCCTACGAACTGTCGACCTACCAGACCGTGAGTCGCCTCGCGGCCGGCGGCTCGCTCGGCATGGAGTCGTCGATCAACAAGGTCTTCTGGTCGCAGTGGGACATCGCCGCCCACGAGACCGCACTCGACCTGCAGGGCCCGGCCGCCGAACTCGACGATGCGTGGACGGGCGGCTACCTGTTCTCGCTGTCGGGACCCATCTACGCGGGCACCAACGAGATCCAGCGCAACGTCATCGCCGAACGCCTGCTCGGCCTTCCCCGTGGAGATCGGTGATACTCATGGACTTTCGACTCTCCGACATTCACACCGACCTCGCCTCGACGGTGGATGCGATGCTGGGCAAGGCCGACATGCCGGCCGCCACGCGCGCCTGGGCGTCCGGCGACCGCGCGGCCGTCGCCAAGGTCTACTCACAGCTCGCCGATGCCGGCATCAGCGGACTCCTGATCGATGAATCACACGGCGGCAGCAGCGCCGGGGCCGTGGAGATGGTCGTCGCCGTCGAACAGCTCGGTCGCCACTGCGCCCCGGGGCCGATCGTCGAGAGTGTCGCCGTGCTGCCGGTCCTGCTGCACGACGCCGACGTGTCGGGCCCCCTCAGTGACCTCGCCGAAGGGCGCCTGGCGACGTGCGCGATCGCGCCGCTTCAGCCCCTGGCCGCCGACACCGCCTCCGCCGACGTGTATCTCGTCTCCGACGGGGTGCTGTCCCGCGCCACCGTGCAGACGACCGAGGCATCGGTCGACGGCACCCGCACACTGTCCCGGATCGCCGCGGGTGAGGTGCTGGCCACCGGGGTCGACGCCGCCGACGCCGCCGACGCGGGTGCGCTGGCCACGGCCGCGCAGTTACTCGGTCTGGGCCAGGCCATGCTGTCCATCGCCTCGGAATACGCGCAGTCGCGCAAGCAGTTCGGCCGGCCGATCGGGTCCTTCCAGGCCGTCAAACATCACCTGGCCGACGTGGCGATCGCCCTCGAGATGGCGCGCCCCCTGGTCCACGCGGCCGCCCTGGGGATCGACGGCCAGGTGCCGGAGGACACCGACGTCTCCCGCGACGTGTCCGCGGCCAAGGTCGCGGCCGCCGAGGCCGCCGACCTGTCGGCGCGACGCTCGCTGCAGGTGATGGGGGCGATCGGGTACACCGCCGAGCACGACATCTCGTTGTACATCACCAAGACCCGGGCCCTGCTCAACGCCTGGGGCTCGCCCGCCGTTCACCGCCAACGCATCCTGGAGACGCTGTGACCGTCAGTACCGGCACCGAAAGCCCGGCGATCGGCGCCGACGAACGGGAGGCCCTCGTCGAGGCCGTGCGAGACCTGCTCCGCCGCCGGGGGGATTCGACGACGATCCGCGCCGCGATGTCCGCCACCGGCCGGATCGACTCGAGTCTGTGGCAGACGCTGTGCACCGAGATCGGCGTGGCCGCATTGCCGATCCCCGAACACTTCGGCGGCGCCGGTGCATCCTGGGTCGAATCGGCCGCGGTGCTCGAAGAACTCGGCGCCGCTCTGAGTCCCGTCCCGGCGCTCGGCTCCGCGCTGGCCACCGGAACCATTCTCCTCGCAGCCGACGACGACGCGTCGTCGCGACTGTTGCCCGCACTGGCCGCCGGCGAGCGGACCGCGGCGGTGTGCTGGGCCGGTGAACGCGGTTGGCAGACTCCCGGCGTGCGCGCCGACGCCGGACTTCTCTCCGGGACCGCCCACTACGTCGTCGACGGCGAGTCGGCCGACACGTTCCTGGTGCTCGCCGCCGGCCCCGGCACGCACGTCACCCTGCACGAGGTGGCCGCCGATGCGGACGGTGTGTCGGTGTCGCCCATGCCCGTGCTGGACCCCACCCGCGCGCTGGCGTCGGTGCGATTCGACGAGGCCGCATCGACAGCGATCCCGGCGCCGGACGATCTCGCGCCCCGACTGCGTGCGCTCGGCTGGGCCCTGCTGTCCGCCGAGCAGGTCGGGGGCGCACAGCGCGCCCTCGATCTCACGGTCGAGTACACCAAGTCGCGCAAGCAGTTCGGGCGCATCATCGGGTCGTTTCAGGCACTCAAACACCGGATGGCCGATATGTACGTGTCGGTCGAGACGGCACGGTCGATCGCCCGGGCTGCGGTGGCTGCCTTCGCCGCAGACGATCCCGACGCCGCAGACCTGGCACTGGCAGCCCACGTGTACTGCTCCGAGGTCTATCGTCGCGTCGCGGGCGAGGCGATCCAGCTGCACGGCGGCATCGGCATCACGTGGGAACACGACATCCAGCTGTACTTCAAGCGGGCCCAGGGCACCTCGCAGATGTTCGGTGCGACGCACACCGCGGTGACCGAACTCGCCCGCTCCCTGCGCTGACGTCGATCAGCCGCGCCGACCCCGGCGTCGCGCGATCATCCGCTCGATCGGATCGGTGAGCACCAGCAGCACCAGCGGAAGATTTCCGCTGCGCGGGAACACGATCGCGACGGCCAGCGCGAGCGCGAGGACCACGAGTGTGCCCAGACCACTCGCCGAGGCGGCCCATCGGTCGGTGGCGTCGTCGTCGGTGAGCAGTTCCCGGTGCCGACGGCCCCACGATGCGATGGCGATGAGCGAACCGACGGACACCGCCAGCACGCCGATGTAGAGGATGTTCGCCTGCTCCACGTGCGCGCCGTCGACGAGGGCCGTCGCGAACGGAAGCGCCACGATCGTCAGCAGCCACAGGAAGTGGAGGTTGACGAGCGTGCGGTCGTAGGCGCGGAAGTACTCCATCGTCTGATGGTGCTGGCGCCACAGAATCCAGATGACGGCGAAACTGACGAAGAAGCTGACGAGCTCGACCGACCTGTCCGACAGCACATCCCCGACCGAGGAGTCCTCACGCAGGTCGTTGGCGATGTCGACGAGCGGGAGCACGAGCAGTGTCAGCGCGATCGCCACCACTGCGTCCGCGAACGCGACAAGCCGGTTCAGACCCTCCGTCGACTGCCGGTCCTCCGGTTCTGCCATGCGATGCACTGTAGAGCCCCCGACCGGCGATCGGTAGCAACAATGCGCGTCATTGTCGCATTCTTGTCAGGAAATCCCGAGGACCTCAGATGGCGAAGGCTGCCTCGACCGTCGCCTCGTCGAGCCCGTAATCCGCGAGCTGATAACGGTGTTGGGGTTTACGCGCCCCCGACTGGCTCTCCTCGTCGAGCGCGGTGACCGCGGCCCGCGCCGCCTCCGACATCGGGGTGTCGAGCGCGGCGTAGACGCGTTCGACGGTGCCCATCGGGTCGGACCGGAGGTCGGTGAACTCGATGTCGAGGAACTGGGCCGGGTCGTAGCGCTTCCGCGCCGCCGAGAACTCCCGCAGACCGCGCGACCACAGCTCGAGCTGGTCCTGGCCGACCTGCGCGCCGGTGAACGTCGTCGACCAACCCGGGGTGGCGTGCTCGGCCAGACTGCACATCGAAGCGATGAGAGTGCTGGGCGGCCGGTGCGTCTGGATCACCAGGGCATCCGGATACGCCGCCATGAGTGCGTCGAGTGCGAACAGGTGGCTGGGGTTCTTGAGCACCCACCGCTTGCCTGGATCGTTGAGGCCGATCAGCTGCAGGTTCTTGCGGTGCCGGAGATACGCGGGTGTCCAATCCTGACGGGCGAGCCACTGCGAATAGGTGGGGACGTGCGCCAGAGACTCATACGAGATCGACATGACGCTCTGTCTCAGCAGCTGCCAGCATTCCTCGACCTCACCCGCGTCCATGTAGTGCAAGCCCATGAACTCGGGGTTCTCGACGTGGTGCTGCTCGAAGCCGGCCTGGATCTGCTGATAGACCGGGTTGTCGGACCAGGTGTCGCGCGGCGGCCGGGGTTGAGGGAACTCCGCGAGCCACATCTCGACGCCCTGATGCTCGGGATCGGCGGCCAGCAACCGGTGCAGCGCAGTCGTTCCCGTACGCGGCAGCCCGGTCACGAAGACCGGGCGGGTCACCTCGACCTCGGCGTACCCGGGGTTCGCCTTCCACGACGCCTCGCTGAGCAGCCGGGCGATCAGCGCGCCCTTCAGGAAGAAGCGGAACATCTTGCTGCCCACCTCGGTCAGCCCGGCCTCGGAACGGTAGGACTCCAGCAGAATGCCCAGGGGTTCCAGATAGTCGGTGTCCCCGAAGTCGTCGAGACCCGTGGCGCGAGTGGCCGAGGAATGCAGGTCCTCGATCGTGCCGACGTCGGTGCGTGCCGCGCTAGTCATGGTATTCACCGCAATTCACGTCCAGGGTGTGCCCGGTGATGGCCCGCGCCATCGGCGACGCGAGGAACACGACGGCGTCGGCGATCTCGTCCGGCTCCGGCAAGCGCTTGAGGTCGGACTTCGACGCCGTCTGCTCGTAGACGTCCTCGGGTGCGATCCCGTACTTCTTGGCGACCTCCCCGAAGTACCACTTCAGCTGGTCATCCCAGATATAGCCCGGCGCAACCGAGTTGACGCGAATTCCCTTGTCACCGAGTTCGGAGGCCAGTGACTGCGACATCGCCAGCAGCGCTGACTTCGCGATCTTGTAGCTGCCGTAGCGCGGTTCGGAGTGTCGGATGACCATCGAGTTGATGTTCACGATCGACCCGTCGGCCTCGGCCAGCGCCTCGGTGAACGAGCGGATGACCCGCAGCGTGCCCAGCACGGTGACGTCGATGCTGCTCGCGATCTGGTCGAAGTCGGTGCGCGACAGCGGCTTCATCGACGGGAGCGCGAAGGCGTTGTTGACCAGCACATCGGCTCGCCCGAACTCGGCGACGGTGGTCGCCACCAGGTTGTCGACGGCCGCGTCGTCGGTGATGTCAGCCGGGACGACGAGACTGGTCCCGCCGGCCGCGTCGATCTCGGCGGCGACCTCTTTCAGACGCGACTCGGTGCGGGCGGCGAGGACGACCCGCGCGCCCTCCGCGGCCGCGCGCAGACAGATCGAGCGCCCCAGTCCCGGGCCGACGCCTGAGACGACGACCACCTTGTCGGCCAGCAGACCGCTGCGCGCACTCATCCCAGCATCCTCTCGGCGAAGCCACGCTGGCGTGTCGCGATCCGTTCCGCCCAGCCGTCGGCATCGATCCGGTTGTGGTCGTGGTGCGGTAGATGGGCAGGCACGTCGTCGAACGCGACAACCTGCGCGGTCGGGCCCAGGTCCGGGCCGATCGGCGAATCGCTGCGCTGCCAGCGGAATTGCAGGATGCCTTTCGACCGGCCCGTCGTCTCGATCCAGTTGGCGACGCCCGGATCACGATGCGAGACCACCATCCGGATCATGCCGTCCGGATCCACCTGCGCCTGAGCGGAGTTCAGGCTGGTCTGATGGTTGACGTAGTCGAGCGAGATGTACCACATGCTGCCGAGCTGGAATCCCTGATACGGGGCGTCGGACCGCGGGATGGTGATGACCATCGCCTCGTCCGGACCCAGCCGGAAATGACCGACGGAGGAGAACTGCGTACTGAGCCCGCCTGGGGTCTGCCGCGGTCCGGTGAACGTGTTGACCGGTTCGTCGAGATAGAACCACTTCGGGAAGTTGAACCAGGTGTTGATGCGGGCCGTCAGCATCTTGCCCGCGGTCGCATATCGGCGGGACACGCGTGCCAGGTCGGGTTCGGCGGGGGCGGTCCCGACGGTGTCGACCCGTTCGATGGTGATCGACCCCTTGCGTTCGGACCAGTCGGAGTAGACCTCGCGCACCGCGAGCATCGACGCGCCCTCGCCGAGCGGGAAGTAGTTGTCCGGCGCGTCCGGGACGGGCGGGCCGAAGGTCAGCTCGTACGAGCCGTCCTCGGCGATCGTCAGTCGACGATCGTCGAAGGCGTCCTCGCCCCCCGGCACCGACGACGCCGTGTAGTCCCCGCGCAGCACCTGGAAGCTCAGATCCGCTGTGGTGCCGCGGCGTCCGCGCACCAGATACGTCCCGGAGGGCTCAACGTCGGCGTGGTAGTAGAGCGTGTCCGGGTTGTCGAGGCCCATCTTCGTCGACGGTCCGGTGGACGTCACGAAGTTCGGGTGCGAGATGGACCGGGCGCGCACCAGCTGGACGATCGCGGCAATGCTGCCCGCCAGGTAGTCGTAGCCTTCGGCCAGGTCCTGTTCAGTCTCGACGAAATCGGCTGACGCGACCAGCTTCTCGGACTCCGCGATGGCGTCGAGAAGAGGCTGTGTCACGAGTGTTCGCCCGGTGCTCGATGCCTCGGCGATCGAAGCGCTGTTGTCGACGCTCATAGCCAGGTGTCCCCGCCCGTCCATGTCAGGAAATTGTCCAGCTCGGCCTGTGCGGGCGTGACCCGCGGGTGCTCGGTCGACAGGTAGCCGCCACGGTAGAACAGCAACGGCTTGTCCTGCAGCACTTCTCCGAGAGTCAATGCACGCCCGATGACGATGTGATGATCGCCGCCGTCGGTGACGCTGTCCACGTCACATTCCACCCAGGTCAGACCGTGCCGGATCACCGGAAGGCCGGCCGGCGACGGGTCCCAGGTGATGTTCGCGAACTTGTCGTCGCCGGGCGCACCGAAGGCCGCGCTGACATCCTGCTGACGGTTCGACAGCACGTTCACGCAGAACTTGCCCGCGTTCTCGATGACCTTCCAGCTCCGGGAAGTCTTCATCGGGCAGAACAACACCAGTGGCGGGTCGAGCGACAGAGCCGCGAACGACTGGCATGCGAAGCCGACCGGTTTGCCCGCGTCGTCGAGCGTCGTGATGACCGTGACGCCGGTGCAGAACTGGCCCATCGCGGTCCGGAACTGGCGGGAGTCGAAATCCGCGGACCCGTAGGGCGACCGCGTGTGGGACTGCTGGGCCGTGGCGTCCGAGCCCATCTCAGCCCTTGAACCCGACGCTGAAGTCATGCCCCCAGAGGCTCACGGCCGTGCTCTCCCGGGCGATCCACTCGTCGTCGGAGACCGTTCTTCCCTCACAACCGAATTCGATGTCGAATCCGCCGGGCGTCTTCATGTAGAAGGAGAGCATCAGGTCGTTGACGTGGCGACCGAGCGTCGCCGACATCGGCACCTTCTTACGCAGCGCGCGATCCAGGCACAGTCCCACGTCATCGGCGCTCTCGACCTCGACCATCAGGTGGACGATCCCGGTGCTGTTGGGGATCGGCAGGAATGCCAGCGAGTGGTGGCGCGGGTTGCAGCCGAGGAACCGCAGCCACGGCACCTCGTCGCCCTCTTCACGGCCCACCACCTGCGGGGGCAGACGCATCGAGTCACGGAGCTTGAAACCGAGTACGTCCCGATAGAATTCGAGCGCCGCCTTGTCGTCGGAGCAGGTGAGCACGACGTGTCCCAGACCCTGCTCCTCGGTGACGAAGCGGTGCCCATACGGGCTGACCACGCGCCGGTGCTCCAACGCGGCCCCGTGGAACACCTCGAGGGTGTTGTCCGCCGGGTCGTCGAAGACGATCATCTCGGCGACGCGGCGGTCAGCGATCTCCTCGTCCTTGCCCTCGCGGAACACCACCCCCGCGCGAGACAGGCGATCCCGAACATCCTGGAGCTCAGCGGCGTTAGCGACCTCCCACCCCGCACAGGCAAGCCGGTCGTGCTCGGACGGCACGATGACCAGCCGGGCCGGGAAGTCGTCCATCCGGAGATACAGGGCGCCCTCGGTGAGACCGGAGCCCTCGATCATGCCGAGGACCTTGAGGCCGTAGGTACGCCACGCGTCGATGTCGGTGGCCTCGATCCTCATGTATCCCAACGAGCGGATCGGACTGTCACTCATCTGCTGACTCCTCTTGTGTGCTCTTGCCGGCGGTGCTGGCCAGACCCTTCGTGACGCCCTCCGCAAGCTCCGGGCTCCTCAGGGAGCAGAGGACGCTCATCCCCGCCCCCTGAGAAGCGAGCTTGCGAGCCTCATCCCCGCCCCCTGAGGAGCGAGCTTGCGAGCCTCATCCCCGCCCCCTGAGGAGCGAGCTTGCGAGCGTCTCGAAGGGCCTGCTCACACCATCGTGTCGCCGATGGGAATCCCGAACTCACCGTTGCCGAATGCGACGTAGGCGCGTTCGGGGTCGTTCGCGGCGTGCACCCGGCCGGCGTGTGCGTCGCGCCAGAAGCGCTGAATCGGCGTGCCGTTCTCCAGGGCGTGTGCGCCCGAGTTCTCGAAGAGTCGGTCGATCGCGGCGATCGCACGTCCACTCGCGCGCACCTGGTCGCGTCGGGCGGACAGGCGCAATTCCATCGGGATCTCCTCGCCGGCGAGGATGAGGTCGTACTCGGCCTGCAGGTTGCCCGACAGCTGACGCCATGCGGCGTCGATGTCGCTGGCAGCCTCGGCGATCCGGACCTTGGCGAACGGATCCTCCTTGGCCTTCTCTCCCGCGTAGGCGGCCCGCACACGCTTGCCCTGGTGCTCGACGTGGGCGCGGTAGGCGCCGTAGGCCATGCCGACGATCGGCGTCGCGATGGTGCTGGGATGGATGGTGCCCCAGGGCATCTTGTAGACCGGCGCCGTGTTCCGCTCGAGGCCCGGGCTCTGGCCCATCGACATCGTGCGCATGCTGAGCATGCGGTGGCGGGGCACGAACACATCCTTGACCTCGATGGTGTTGGACCCGGTGCCGCGCAGACCGACCACGTTCCACACGTCCTTGATCGTGTAGTCCTCCCGCGGGATCAGGAAGCTGACGAAGTCGACCGGCTTGCCGTTCTTGATGACCGGACCCCCGACAAAGACCCAGTCAGCAGTCTCGCAACCCGACGACCACGCCCACGAACCGTTGACCTTGTAGCCACCGTCGACGACCTCACCCATGCCCATCGGGGCGTACGACGACGAGATGCGGACGTTGGTGTCCGAACCCCACACGTCTTCCTGGGCCTGCTGGTCGAAAAGGGCCAGGTGCCAGTTGTGCACGCCGATGATGCCGGACACCCACCCGGTCGAGCCACATGCCGACGCGATGCGGCGTACCGCTTCGTAGAAGGTGACCGGGTCGACTTCGTAGCCACCCCACTGTTCGGGCTGCAACAGCCTGAAGAAGCCGGCGGTCTCGAGGCTGGACACGGTCTCTTCGGGAATGCGGCGCAGATCCTCGGTCGACTGCGCACGCTGCTCGAGTTCCGGGAGCAGGACGTTGATCTTTTCCAGGACCTGCTCGGCGGCTTCGCTCCGTTGTGCTGGCATCTCGCCTGCTCCTACTCGTCTCTCCTCGACCGGACACGCCGGCCGCTGTAACCATCGAGTTCGAGATTAGAACACGTTCTCATTTCTGTCGAGCACCGGGACTTTATGCCCATGTACAGGCCCGATCGTCCTCGGAGAAGGCGATCGGGCTGACAAATCTGAAACGTGTTCTAGTATTGAGTGCAGTTCTTCGACGCGACACGAGCCACAGACAGGAGAGGGCACATGTCTTCAGGACCCGAGACGATGACCCCGAGCAGCCCCGGCACGCCGAGCGCAGCCGCCGCCTCCGACGGAGCGGACGTGGGCATCCGGGAGATCGACACGGGTGCGCCACCCACCCGCTTCGCGCGCGGCTGGCACTGCCTCGGACTGCTCGAGGAGTTCTCCGACGGCAAGCCCCACTCCATCACGATCTTCGGCACCAAGCTGGTGGCCTGGATCGACACCAAGGGCGAGGTCAACGTTCTCGACGCCTTCTGCCGGCACATGGGGGGCGACCTCTCGCAGGGCAAACTGTCCGGCGACAACGTGGCGTGTCCGTTCCACGGCTGGTTGTGGAAGGGCAGCGGACGCTGCGCCGGCGTCCCGTACGCCAAGCGCAACCCGAAGCTGGCCAAGACCCGCTCCTGGCCGTCGATGGTCCGCAACGGCCAGGTCTTCGTCTACAACGACCCCGAGGGCAACCCACCCCCGGACGAGTGCATCATCCCCGAACTCGACGAGTTCGGGTCCGAGGAGTGGACCGCCTGGACCTGGAACCGCATCGTGATCGAAGGCTCGAACTGCCGGGAGATCATCGACAACGTCGTCGACATGGCGCACTTCTATTACGTCCATTTCGCCCTGCCGGACTATTTCAAGAACGTCTTCGAGGGTGAGATCGCCGCGCAGTACATGAACTCGCACGGCCGGCCCGACGTCACCCTCGGCACCAACTACGGCGACAGCCGCCTCGAATCGATCGCGGCGTATTACGGGCCGTCGTACATGCTGAATCCGATGATCCAGTACTACGGCGACTACGCCGTCGAGACGATCCTCACCAACTGTCACTACCCCATCGACGAGAACTCGTTCGTCTTGATGTACGGCGTGATGGCGAAGGTCCCCGACGGCCTGACCGCCGAGCAGGCGTCGAAGATGGCCGCCAAGATCAGTGCCGGCGTCGAGGTGGGCTTCCTCCAGGACGTCGAGATCTGGAAGAACAAGACCCGCATCGACAATCCGTTGCTCGTCGAGGAAGACGGCCCCGTCTACCAGCTCCGACGCTGGTACGACCAGTTCTACGTCGACAAGGCGGAGGTCACCGACGAGATGACCGGGCGCTTCGAGTACGAGATCGACACCTCCAAGGCCCTCGAGAGCTGGAACGAGGAGATCCAGGAGAACCTGCGCCGGCAGGAGGCCGAGAAGGCGACGGAGTCCACGGCGTCGGCCTCCTCGGAGAAGGCCGAGGTCTGACGGTGACCCGGGCGGCAGGGGTTCGAGTGGAAGGAGTTCGGGTGGGTTCCGACCGTTGGGCGAAGGCGCCCGACTTCCACGACGACCCGGACCGGCTCGCCCGGGTGCACGAGGCCACCCGCCGCGACCGCGAGCACTATCTGCAGGGCGGGATGCGCGAGATCGAATGCCGGGCCTGCCACGCCTGCGTGCTCGTGAAGAAGACGAGCTCGTTCCACACCAGCGTGCAGTGGAATGCCGACGCGCGCGACCGCTGCCTCGGCCTCGAGCAGATGCGTGCCGGCGGCGAGGACGGGAACGGCGATACGGGAAACGGCCCCCTGCTCCCCGGGGCGATGATGCCGACCTGCGCCCGGCTGTCGGCGAGTATCGACCACGGGGTCATCGAGGGCATCATTCCCGCCGAATCCCCCGCCTCCGATCCTGACGGTTATTGGTGACGCAGGCGCCGGCGATTAACCACCACCGAAAACACATTAGTTAATACAAGCCTCAGGCTTCACAGCGGTCACACCTTCGTCACACCTCAAGAACGACCGGCGACACGCCGATCCACCTCGGCCAAGCTGTCGTCATGTCCGGATCACCAACGCGTGCCACCCGCGTGACCTGCACCATCGCCCTCACTGCCGCACTGGCGGTCGGCGTTCCGCTCGCCGGCTCCCCGCTGATCGACACCGGCCGCGCCGCCGCCGCGGGATCGTCGGACTCTTCGGGCTCGGCGCCCATATATCTCCCGGTGCCGACCACTGTCGGTCTCAACGCACTCGGCGCGGCGATGACCCAGATCGGTAAGCCGTACAGGTGGGCCGGCGTCGGCCCGCACTCGTGGGACTGCTCCGGTCTGGTGCGGTGGGCCTTCTACACGACCGGAGTCCACCTTCCCCGGACCAGCCAGCAGCAAGCGAAGGTGGGACACGCGATTCCGTTCCGAGCGCTCGCCCCGGGCGACATCATCATCTTCGGTCGCGACGCCGGGCATGTCGGCATCTACGCGGGGGCCGGTCGGGTGTTCAACGCCTACGGCCCCAACGGTGTCCCGATCGGCTTCACCAAGCTGAAGAACATGGGATACGTCAAGACGATTCGTCGTTTTGGTTGAGCTCGGTTCGGTTGAGCTCGGTTCGGCCTGCCCCGCCACGCGGCCACATCGTGCTGACCACCCAGAAGCCGACGACGGCCAGTAGGAGGATCGCGACCACGACGGTCCCGATCACTCCGTAGCCGGCCTGCATATCGGGCAGCTCTGCGTCGAGCGCCTCGGATACCCGGTCGGAGAACAGATGCGCGGCCGGGTCGCTCAGTGTCCGGACGCCCACGACCAACACGACGACCGATGCGAGACCGATCAGGCCGATCGCGGATGGCCGGAGGCGCGGGCGCCACCAGGCGATCGCGGCGACGAGCGCGATCACCGCACCGAGCACCACCACGCTCAGACCGGGGCTGCCGGTGTTGTCCTCGAAGAAGAACGCGACGTCGTCATCGCTGGCGCCCAGGATCTTGACGCGTCCCAACCCGGTGATCGAGGGTTCCACGCCCTCGTCGGTGCTGCCCCACTGCACTTGCGCGAACAGCACCAACAGCAGACCACCCGCCAGCAGCGCCGGCCATGCGAGGCCGCGGAGTCGTTCGACGGTCACCGGTTGCGTCGTCATCCGACCAGCGTGCCACGCCCGGATACCGGTGGATATGAGTCGACTCGCCGACAACGCGGTCCGCGACCGATGAGTTTGCGCGACCCTCTCAGTCAGAAGTGTGTCGATGACAGTCGTGCAGTAGTTCACGTTCGCGCAGAGCAAGAAAGAGGACCCAGCAATGGCAGAGTATGCAGCCCCCTCCGGGGCACCGATCTGGTTCGACCTGATGAGCAGTGACACCGCGAGGGCCGAGGAGTTCTACGGCGCGATCTTCGGTTGGGAGGCCGAGGCCCCCGACGCAGAGTTCGCGGGCTATCGCAACTTCGTCAAGAACGGCAAACGGGTTGCCGGCCTCAGCCCCGCGATGGAAGAGGCCGGGCCCCCCAACATCTGGTCGGTGTACCTCCACACCGAGGACGCCGACGCCACGGCGAAGGCTGTCGAGGCGGCGGGCGGCTCGATCATGGTGCCGCCGATGGCGATCGGCGACGAGGGCACGATGATGGTCGCCGTCGACACCGCGGGCGCGGCCATCGGGTTCTGGCAGCCGAACACTCATCAGGGGTACACCGAGTTCGGCGAGCACGGCACGCCCTACTGGTTCGAGTGCCAGAGCAAGGACTACACCAAGTCCCTCGACTTCTACCGGACCGTGCTCGGCGCGCGCATCGAGCAGGTCGGCACCGGTGGCGACCCGGACGCCGTGGGACCCGACAACTACGGCCAGATCTTCTACGGCGACCAGTCGTACGCGGGAATCATGGACGCGGTCAAGATCTTTCCCGCCGAAGTCCCGTCGTTCTGGCAGATCTACATCACCGTCGACGATGTCGCGGCCACGGTCCAGCAGGCCGAGTCGCTCGGTGCGGAGATCCTCATGGCCGGTGAGGACACCCCCTACGGAACGCTCGCCGCGATCAAGGATCCGATGGGCGCCCTGATCTGCCTGGGACATCCGCCCGCCGGCATGTGAGGTGCGAGACGGTAGGACTCGTGTGCCCGGTCGCATGAGTCCTACCGTCCGTATCAGCGACGGCGACAAACGTTCACCCGACCGCAACGAGACGGCCGGCGACACCCTGTATCGTCCGACTTCCACCGACACGATTCGCAGTCGTGTCGAGTGAAAATCGTCGGCGCAGAACAGGAACCGAATGTCCGCCACCGAGCCGACCGCGCTCCCCGGAACCGTCCAGAGTTACCTGGACGAGGTCCCCACCTGGCGGGACGGCACGCCCGCCACCGCAGGTGCGATGACCTCGATGCAGAAACGGATCTGGTTGCTCGCGTCCGCCGGGAAATTCCTCGAGGGCATGATCGTCTTCATGGTGGGCGTGGCCTTGCCACTGATCACCGACGAGTTCGGGCTCAGCTCCACCGAAGCCGGCATCGTGACGGCCGCGCCACTGCTCGGCATCATGATCGGCGCATCGGCCCTCGGCGGGCTGTCCGATCGGTGGGGCAGGCGGCAGATGTTCCTCGCCGAGATGGTCCTGTTCACCGTCTTCCTGGTAGGAGTCACCGTCAGCCCGGACTTCGTCATGCTCGTGGTGTGTCTCGTCGGCATGGGGCTCGCGCTGGGGTGCGACTATCCCACCGCGCACACCATGATCTCCGAGACCATGCCCACCGGTCTCCGCGGTCGGGGCGTACTCGCGGCGTTCGGTTTTCAGGCCGTCGGCGCTCTCGTCGGAACACTGGTAGGCGTCATCGTCCTCGGCAACCGCGACGAATTGTCGGACTGGCGCTGGATGTTCGGGGTGGCCGTCGTCCCGGCCGTCCTGGTGACCGTCGGTCGGCTCTTCATAGTGCAGAGCCCACATTGGCTACTCGGAGCGGGCCGAGTCGACGAGGCCGAGCACGAGCTGAAACGTCTGTTGGCTCGTCAACCGCAGTATCCGACCACCGTCACCCTCACACACCCCGACGGATCTGCCTCTGATGCCGCCACAAGCACCGGCATCGGGGCCCTGTTCCGCCGACCCTGGCGACGCTCGACGATCCTGGCCTCTATCCCATGGTTCCTGCAGGACCTCGGAACGTACGGGATCGGCATCTTCACCCCGACGATCATCGCCGCAACGATCGGAACCGCCGCTGCGAACGACTCGACCGTCAGCGGCGTGGTCGCCGACGACCTGCAGGGCGCTGAAGGTGCAGTTCTCATCGATGCCTTTCTGCTCATCGGCATCGTCCTGGCCATCCTCCTGGTCAACAGGTTCGGCCGAATCCGGCTGCAGATCTTCGGTTTCCTCGGGTGCGCAGCCGGATTGGGAATCGCCGCCGCCTCCACTCTCCTCGACGGCACCCTGCAGGTCATCCTCGTGTTCGTCGGCTTCATGTCGTTCAACCTCATGACCAACCTGGGTCCGAACTCCATGACCTACCTGCTGGCCGGCGAGGTCTTCCCCACCTCGCTGCGCGGGACCGGCGCGGGCCTCGCCGCCTCGGTCGCCAAGGTCGGCGCAGTCCTCACCGCCTTCCTGTTCCCCATCCTGCTGGACGCCTGGGGAACCGCGATCATCGTGCTACTTCTCGCCGGAACGTCGATGCTTGGCGCGTTCGTCACATGGACCTTCCGAGTCGAGACCACCGGACTGAGCCTCGAGGACGTGGACCGGATGCACGATGATGCGCCGGCACCGACCGGAGCCACGAGGGCTCCGCAGCCCGACCCCGCCGGGATTTCGTAGCCCCACCCTTCCGACAAACCCACCCCCTTTCCGTATTCCCACCCGGTTCGAATGCGGTGGGTTCACGGAAAAGGGGTGGGTTTGCGGGTGGGGCCACTCACCGCACCGGCGCTCCGGGGGCCAGGAGGAGTTCTCCTGACACGACCCCGCGCACCGTCCGTACCGCCACCACGCTCCATGCCACGACGAGGACCGTGAATCCGGCGACGGCCACGACCTCGAAGACCGTCCCGCCGACGGTGAGGGCCAGCGCACTCGAACCCGTGACGTAGGTGCCGAGCGGGAAGGTGAACGACCACCAGGTCATCGCGAACGGCATCCCCGACCGCAGGGTCCGTGCGGTGAGCCGAGCAGCCACGACGATCCAGAGAGTGGCCGCCACCCAGGCGGTGAGCCCGTAGCCGACGGCGAACGAATGAAGCGTCCCCGCCATGGGCACGGCGACCACACGCGGTGCGACGTGGGCGAGAAGGCACGCGGCGGTGACCGACTGCCCGAGCGGCCCGAGAACGATCCACCAGGTGGGAACCATCTGCGCGGCGCCGACGTCGCCGGTCCGCAACCGCGCCGCGAGCACCGCCAGGATGGGCAGCGAGGCGAGTGCGGCCACGACGAACATCGCGCAACCGATCCCCATCACGACGTGCGACGCCCAGCTCGCGGACATCTGTGAGGTGAGCACCGCCGCGGCCGACGCCGACACCATCGGCGGTACGACCGGCATCAGCCAACCGCCGAAGGCGTCACCGACAGTCGGACGGCCGATGATCAGGTGCCGGTAGGGGATGACCACCGCGGTGATCACCCCGCCGACCGTGCCGACGATCCAGCACACGACATCGATTCCCAGCGCCAGATCCCGGCCGATCACCGTCGCGCCGACGACCATCGTGCTGGTCCCGACCGTCATCACCGCCATCGGTACCGCACCGTAGAAGTGGGCGACCACCCGATGATCGTGGTGACCGCGTGCGACCTCGGGGTCGCGCACCCAGTGCCGCACGGTGGCGACCAGCACGACGGCGAACACCGCACACGCCAACAGCCAGAAGACCGTTGCCACGACCACCAGACCAACCGGCTGCCAGGGCAGGCTGTGCGCGGCGATCGCGACGATCCCCGTGCCCATCACCGCGGCGAACCAGTTCGGCGGCACATAGGAGTTCCGACGCTGCGCGTTCTTGACAGGTGCAGCAGTTCCGCGATCTGTCGTGGCGAACCCGGCTGTCGCGGTCATCGTGGTCATGTCCACCACGTTCCCGCGAAAGCATCGACGCCGGTAGGACCCGAATCGTTGGGAGGGTACAAGCTGTGTTTGTAGCCCGGTTACCACTCGCGCTTGTACCCTCGAGCGATGGTGCTGAGTCCGCGGATGCCCGACCTCGCGTCGCTGGAGACCCTGCAAGCGGTGGTCGGGAGCGGCAGTCTCAACGCCGCCGCGACCCGGCTCGGTGTCACGCAGCAGGCGGTGTCGGCGCGCATTCGAGCGATGGAGACCCAGCTCGGCGTCGCACTGCTCACGCGCACTCCGCGCGGTTCGGTGCCCACCCAGTCCGGGCGACTCGTCGCCGAGTGGGCCGATCGGCTGTTGACACTGGCCGGCGAGTTCGACGCCGGGTTGGCCGCGTTACGCCTCGAACGACGTGATCAGCTGCGCCTGGCGGCCAGTCTCACCGTTGCCGAACATCTGCTGCCCCGATGGCTCGTCTCGTTCGCCGCCCAACACGAACCCGCACCCAAGGTGGCGTTCACCGCCACCAACTCCGACCACGTCTACGAGATGGTCCGCGCCGGTGAGGTCGAACTCGGTTTCGTCGAGGGTTCCCGCGTGTCGACCGGTCTCCGCAGCCGGACCGTGGCGCGCGACGAACTCGTCCTCGTCGTGCCGCCGGGTCATCCGTGGGCGCGGCTCCGGCGACCCGTCACTGCTACCGACCTCGCCGGGACCTCACTGGTGACACGCGAAGAAGGCTCTGGGACGCGGGAATTCCTCGAACGTGCCCTGACCCGGGCCCTCGGACCGGGACGTGAGACCGCCCCACCCGTCTTGGAGATGTCCACGACGGCGTCAGTGCGCGCAGCAGTGATCGCCGGGGCCGGCCCGGCAGTGCTCAGCGATCTCTCGGTAGCCGACGATCTCGGACACCGACTGACTCACGTCCCGATCGCCGACCTCGACCTCGCCCGGCCCCTGCGCGCGGTCTGGCTGGCGGGTCCGCAGCCAGGGGCCGGCGCCGCGCGCGACTTCCTCGCACACATCAGCCGAAGCTGAGGTAAGCCGCGTGGCGGTGTCAGATGTCGGCGCCGCGCACCGCGGCGTTGAGAAGGTCGTGGGCGACTGAATTGCCGTCGAGCGCACGGCTTGTCCGCCGACTCGCCTTCCATCCCTCACCGGTACGGACGAACCGCCAGTGGTGTGCGGTCGCACGGTGAACTCGGAAACCACTGTCCTGCGAGAGGATCAGCAGCGAATAACCGGCCGCCGTCGCCTCGTCGGCGTTCACGGTCACGTGGACCGGCCCTTGGAAATGAGCGCACCCACCCGCGATGAAACCCTGGTGCGTGCGGGACCGCACCATCGCGACGATGTCGTCACGTCCCTGCATGTACAACCCGTCGACGTCGTAGACCCCGTCGGGCGTCCACAGCGCGGCGACGGCATCTGCATCGCCGCTGTCGACGAGCGGGCCGTACGAGGCCACCAGTCGAGCGACCTCCCGTTCGTCCTCCACGAGGCGCAGCCTGGCCTCCATCGCTGACATTCGATCCTCAGGCGACGTCATGCGAATCTCCTTCCCTCGTTGTCGAGATCCCGCCACGACCGGGCAGATCATGCAAGTCGGCCAGTGCGGCCAACTGCTCGATGTAGTGATCGGCCGAGGAGGCCGCGACGGTCACTCCGACAACGGTGGCACCGGCGGCCGATGCCGCAGCCACCTCGGCTCGAGCCTGGTCCGGACTGGCAGACGGATCCACCGTGCCTGCCGAGAGGACCACCTCGAAATTCGTCGGCAACGCGACCGAGTCGAGCATCTCTCGCAGCCGCGCACGACTCAGACCGAACGGCACCCACCCGTCGCCCAACTCCACCGCGCGACGTAACGACCTCATCGTGCGGCCGCCGATCCAGATCGGAACGTCACTCTGTACCGCATGGGGCTCGACGAGCATTCCGCCGAAACGGAAGTGAGTTCCTTCATACCGCGGTTCGGATTGGGACATCGCGACCCGAAGCGCACGAAGCGCATCGTCGGCGATTTCGCCGCGACCGTTGAAGTCGGCTCCGAGTAGCTCGAACTCTTCACGCAGAGAACCCACGCCGGCGCCGAGCGTGAGCCTGCCACCGCTGACGGCATCGAGGGTTCCGTACCGCTTCGCGATCTCGAGCGGATGGTGATAGCCGAGCACCAGCACCTGCGTCAACAACCTGATACGACGAGTCCGTGCAGCGATGAAACCGAAGGTGGCCAACGGATCCCAATATGTCCCGCCGCGGGTGGCCGCCACCTCGGTCGGCACAGCCACATGCTCGCTGCAGGTCAGATACTCGAACCCGAGCTGGTCGGCCGCCGAGGCGATGTCTGCGAGCTCGACGATTCCCGCTGACGCCTCCCATTCCCCGGCGACTCCGGGCACCCGGGTGACGATCGGGCTGGTGATCCCGATTCGCACCGCTCAGCCCTGGGTCTGAACGGATTCGGCATCGCTCTTCGACCTCTGCGGGAACAGTTTCAGCATCCGCTCGTGCTGTTTGAGGATCAGCCCTCGACGGTCGGGACCGTTGATCTCCTCGGCACGGGATGCGTTCCCGCCGGCGACCCACACCGGGCCGTCCGCGAGGTGAGCGAGTCCTTCGCGCGCAACGTCGTCGGGCTCGCTGACTTTCATTGCTCCACCGAGATTCATCCCGGCGCGCTCCATCGCAGGCGTTCGGGTGACGCCGAGCACGAGTTCGAGCACATCGACGTCGTGGTCTCGCAATTCCAACCAGAGCGACTCGGCGAAGACCCGGCCGAAGGCCTTGACGGCGCCGTAGATCGACAGATGCTTCCCGCCCAGGTAGCCGCTCATCGAGCCGACCAGCAACAGACCGCCACTACCCCGCGCACGCATCTTTGCACCGAAGAAGTGGACCAGTGTCAGCTGCGCGGTGATGTTGAGGTCGATCACGTCTTGAAAACGACCGAGGTCGCCTTCGACGAAATCGCTTCCATAACTGTTCGCACCGGCGTTGTAGATGAGCAGTCCGACGTCCAGATCCTCGGTCGCAGCGAAGATCTGACCGATTGCTCCGGAATCGGTCAGATCGAGAGACAGAGTTCGGACCTCGACTCCGCGCGTCCGGACCGCCGCGGCGGTCTCCTCCAGCGGACCGGGCTTGCGTGCGATCAGCACGAGATTGATCCCGGCGTCGGCGAGTTGATGAGCGAACGAGGCGCCCACTCCTTCAGACCCACCCGCGATGACCGCCCATGGTCCGTACCGTGTCGGATCCACCGCATTCGACCCGTCGGTTGTCGTGATGTTCATCGTTCTCCTTATCCACTTACCTACAGTCGTTCGTCCGTCAGCGCCGCTGGCCCGGACCGCCAGGGCGTCGGACCGCCACCCGTCTTGTCACCAATCGGCGAAGGGCACAATGGAGCCCAGCGACATACACGCCAGGGTCTGCACACACGAATCTCCTCGGTCGAATCCCCTCGAGGCATTGAAATCGTCGTGCGACTGACGTATTCGCTCGGTTGTCGAGCTGAGATCACCATCGATGTATACAAGTCGAATCCGCATCGAACCCTCCGGGTCATCGGAATTGATCCGAGGACGCATGGTTACGTTCTGATGGTGGCTGAAGGTGAACGTCCAGGCACCTGCCACCCCGGCGAGATCGAGTAGTTCAGGTATCAGTTCGCGATCCTCGGCAGCATGATGTTCATGTGCGGGAGCACCTCGCGCATCGTCGAATCGGGTGAGGGTGAGGTGAACACCGCGATTCGGTCGAAGCGGCAATACCTCGGCCGAAACAAGCGCCGATGCAGCCGCGTAACCCTTGACCGGCCGAAAGAATCCCAGGAGTGGCCGCTGAACACCTGGAATCAACGGCCCGCGACCCCATTCGAATGAATCGGCGCCGAGCCGGTTCCATTCCGCGACAGACTCTTCGACAGGATCGTTGAACCAGTACATGGCAACGTAGTCAACCGAGCCGAATGCCGCTGTCGCACCGTCCATACAGTCGATATCAGGGTTGTGAGACCACCGTTCTCCCCAAGCCACCCCGGGGAGAGCAAGGTTCTCCGGCCGGTGGTCCATCAAATGCCACCGGTTGTAATTCCGATGGTTCTCGGGGGTGTTGTCCGCAAGGTGGACGAACGAGAAGAACGCCAGCGGGAATCGGTTCAAAATTCATCCTTACAGCGAATACACGTTGGTGATGTGTGTCACGTTAGCTGTGCCGCCGACGCTCCGAGAGGAGCGTCCAGGTGAATGGGAGAGACAGCTAATCCGTATGTCGACCCAGTCTCAACCCTCACCCCGCTGCTGCACTCACCCCGGCGCGCCGTCCGAAGAAGCTCCCATCCCCGAGACTGGCACCACTCGCGTAACCACCGGCACACACGCCAGCCGTGCAACGCCCGGCTGCGTACAACCCCGGTATCGGCGCCCCCGACACGTGGAGTACCTCGGAGTCGGTCGATGTCTTCAACCCGCCGAGCGTGAATCCGCCCATCATTCCGCGTAGATCGTATGCGGCAACAGGTGTCCCGATGGGCTTCAACCACTGCAACTTCTTGCCGAACAACGGATCGGTTCCGTTCGCGGCGTGCGTGTTGTACAGATCTATCGTCGCGGACAAGGACCCAGACGGCAGGCCGATCTCGGACTCGAGTTCGCCGACACTTTCGCACACCCATTTCGGGGTGGCGCGCATCATCGCACTCGTCGAATCCGTGGTCAGCGCCTCCTCGAACGACGCCTCGTCGATGATCACGAAGGCCTCGCCTCCTTGGTTCAACAGCGTCGCCTGCCCGATCCGGCCGGGGTAGGTGTCCTCGGTGACGAAACGCTGACCCTGCCCGTTGACGAGGATCCCGCGGGCCATCAGCTGCGGGTCGCAGAAGATGGCCACCTCGGTCGCGTCCATGTGCGCGGTCGCCGCGCCGAGTGCTTGACCCAACAGGATTGCACGACCGTCGTGACTCTCGATCGAGGCCGCGGGACGACCTTCGATATGTGGCGCGTGGTCGCGCAGCATCGTGTTGTCGTAGGCGAAACTCCCGGTCGCGAGAACCACTCCCCGCCGGGCTTTGATCGCCTGATCCACACCGTAGTTCCTGGCGATCACTCCGACGACGCGATCGTCGTCGTCGACCACGAGCGACTGGACGCGATTGTCGTAGAGCGTTTGCACGCCGAGTTCTTCGACCAGCGCGAGAAGCGGTTTCATCAACATGTACCCGCCGGCCTGCTCGCTGTCCGCAGTTGCCGCACGTCGTGGGAGATGGCCACGGGGTGCGGGCGGAATCGTGGCGTTGAACGGCGCGGCGTTCTCTCCGCCGGAGTACATCAACCCCTCGCCGTGGGGCGGTTCCCAACCGGGCTCACCCCAGAACGATTCGTCGAACACCACACCCGCGTCCACGAGCCAGTTGTAGTGCTCGACACTTTCCTCGCAGTAGACATCGACTTTGGCCTCGTCGACGCCAGGTCCGAGTGCGGCTTTCATGAACGCCTTCATGTTCTCGACCGAGTCCTCGAATCCCAGCGACTTCTGCAGGCCAGTACCGCCGCCGAGGTATATGAAACCTCCGGACATGGCGGCGGCGCCCCCTCCACCACCGAGTCGTTCGAGCGCCACGACCTCGGCGCCGGCGCGAGCAGCCTCGATCGCTGCTGTGGCGCCGGCGACGCCGAGTCCGGCGACTACGACATCGGCTTCCAGCGACCACTCGACGTGAGACGCCGAGACCGGCCGGAGTGTGGGATCTGTCATGTGAACCTCCTCGATGAGTTGGTCGTTATTCACTCATCGAACGGTCCACATCTGCTGCTGGGATCCCGAACAGTGGGAGGCTGTCAGTGTCGTTCTGGCCGAATATCTTTCACTCGATCACAATGAGCCGGCGCGAGCTCAGACCCCGGCATTCGCGTCCTGCTTCTTCTTGAGCTCGAGCGCAATGTCGATGAGCTGGTCCTCCTGGCCGCCGACCAGTTTGCGACTACCCGCCTCGAGCAGGATCTCCGCGGCCGAGACGCCGTATCGTTCGGCATGACCCTCGGCGTGCTTGAGGAACGAGCTGTAGCAACCGGCGTAGCCCATCATCATCGCCGACCGGTCGACCAGGCACTCCGACGGCATCGCCGGACGGACGACATCCTGTGCAGCGTCGGCGATCTTCATGAAGTCGACGCCGGTGGTGATGCCGAGCTTGTCGCACACGCCGACGAATGCCTCGGTGGGCGTGTTCCCGGCGCCGGCACCGAATCGACGGATCGACCCGTCGATCTGCTGTGCACCGGCACGAATCGCGTTGACCGAGTTGGCAACCGCGATGTCAAGGTTCTCGTGACCGTGGAACCCGACCTGCGCGTCGTTGCCGAGCTCGGCCACCAGGGCCTCCACTCGCACCGTCACGTCCTCCAGGACAAGAGCACCTGCGGAGTCGACGACGTACACGCACTGGCACCCGGCGTCGGCCATGATGCGGGCCTGCTTGGCGATGACCTCCGGCGGCTGGCTGTGGCTCATCATCAGGAAGCCGACCGTCTCGAGCCCGAGGTCGCGCGCGAGTCCGAAGTGCTGGATCGACACATCGGCCTCGGTGCAGTGCGTCGCGATGCGGCAGATCTGGCCGCCGTTGTCCTGCGCGGCGCGGATGTCGTCCTTGGTGCCCAGCCCCGGCAACATCAGGAACGCGATCTTGGCTCGCTTCGCGGTCTCCGCGGCGGCCTTGATCAACTGCTGCTCAGGCGTTTTCGAGAAGCCATAGTTGAACGACGACCCGCCGAGACCATCACCGTGCGTCACCTCGATCACCGGCACGCCGGCGTCGTCGAGCGCGCCGACGATCGCGCGCACCTCCTCCTCGGTGAACTGGTGGCGCTTGTGGTGGCTGCCGTCGCGCAGCGACGAGTCCGTGATGCGGATGTCGAGGGTGTCGGAGTACTTGCGCGCGTTCGCCATCAGCTTCGGGTCGCGCGGTGTCAGAACCACATTGGTGCTCATGCGGGGACTCCCAACTTCGTCTTTGCGATCTCTTCGCCGACCTTCGTGGCGGCGGCGGTCATGATGTCCAGATTCCCGGCGTACGGCGGGAGGAAGTCCCCCGCGCCTTCGACCTCGACGAAGATCGAGACCCGCGCGAAACCGCCGTTGAGGACGCTCGGCGGGTCGAACTGGGGGTCCTGCAACAGTCGATAACCCGGCACGTATGCCTGGATCTCTTTCTCCCGTCGGTGAATCGACTCGGCGATCGCATCGATGTCCGCATCCTCGGGGATGGCGCAGAAGATGGTGTCACGCATGATCATCGGCGGGTCGGCCGGATTCAGGATGATGATCGCCTTGCCGCGCTGCGCGCCCCCGATCGTCTCGACACCCGCCGAGGTCGTCGCGGTGAACTCGTCGATGTTCGCGCGGGTGCCAGGACCGGCCGACACCGAGGCGACCGACGCCACGATCTCGGCATACGGCACCGGCACAACCGAACTCACCGCGTGCACCATCGGGATGGTCGCCTGCCCACCGCACGTGATCATGTTGGTGTTGGGGGCGTCGAGGTGCTCGCGGAGGTTGGCCGGCGGCACCACGGCGGGGCCGACAGCGGCCGGGGTGAGGTCGACGGCGATGATGCCCGCCTCCTCGTACTTCGGCGCGTACTCGCGGTGCACATAGGCCGAGGTCGCCTCGAAGATCAGATCCGGACGCTCCGACGACGCCAGCAGCTCGTCGGCGCCACCGCTCATCGTGATCAGGCCATGATCGGCCGCGCGCTTCATACCCTCGGAGGCGGCATCGATGCCGACCATCCAGCGCGGCTCGATCACCTCGGAGCGCTCCAGCTTGTACATCAGGTCGGTGCCGATGTTGCCCGACCCGATGATCGCTGCGGTCAGCTTGGCTGCCACGGGTTCCTCCTATTACTCGATGAAAGTTGTTCGTGTCTGGTGGGATTCAGCGACACTTCGTGTCTAGGTGAAGTCGAGCGTGACGCTGCCCAGGCCGGCGAACTCCGCCACGAAGTGGTCGCCCGACGAGATGTCGATGGCCCGCGTCGCGGTGCCCGGGAGGATCACGTCGCCCTTGCGCAGGCGCACTCCGAAGGCCTCGACCTTGCGCGCGAGCCAACTCACGGCGTTCAGCGGATGGCCCAATACCGCAGACGAATTGCCCTTCGCGACGATCTCTCCATTGCGCGTCAGCGTCGCCTCGATGTCACCGGTGTCGATCTCGGAGATCGGGACGCGCTGCTGTCCGAGGATCCACCCGCACGACGACGCATTGTCGGCGATCGTGTCGCAGAGCGTGATCTTCCAGTCCTTGATCCGGGAGTCGATCAGCTCGATCGACGGCACCACCCAGGCCACCGCGTCGATGACGTCCTGATTGGTGCAGCCCTCCCCCGGCAGGTCCTCGCCCAGGATGAAGCCGACCTCGACTTCGACGCGCGGAAAGCAGAGCTTCTTGGCGTCGATCGGGGTGTGTTCGAAGTACTGCATGTCGTCGAGCAGATGGCCGTAGTCCGGTTCGTCCACGCCCATCATCTTCTGCATGGCCTCGGAGGCCAGGCCGACCTTGTGCCCGGCGACCTTGGCCCCGGCGTCGAGTCGCTTGCGGATGTTGATCAGCTGGATCTCATACGCGTCGACCACATCGAGGTCGGGATGGGCGTCGGTGGGCCGGTCGATCGCGGTCGCCGACGCCTCCGCCCGCGCCAGGTCAGCAGCGATCTGCTCGCGAATCGCCTGGTCAACCGCCATTTCGCCTCACTCTCGTACACCTGGGGAACGCTCACCACCGCAGTGGCGCGCAAGCGCATCACTCAATTCTAGAACACGTTCTAATATTCCGACATCCCGTTGCACCGGATCCGGGTCGACGTGACGATGCTGATTCCACTACGTCTGTGCGCGAAGTAGGCCTGTGAGTCCATTCAGCGGGACCGTCGCCGCCACTGTCAGACCGCCACCGCGCCCTCGGTTCCCATGTATGCGCGCTCGATTCGCGCCGGTTCGGCCTGCAGGGCCGACGCCGAGTCGTCGATGACCACGTTCCCGTGCACCACCACGGCCGCGGTGTCCGCGACGTTCAGAGCCAGGTGCACATGCTGCTCGACGAGGACGACTGCCATCCCGGTGTCGGCGGCGAGGCGCCGGAGGACCTCGAGGATCTCGTCGACGATCACCGGCGCGAGCCCCATGCTGAGCTCGTCGATGAGCAGGACCTTCGGCCGCTGGACGATGGCACGGCCGATCGCGAGCATCTGCTGCTCGCCACCAGAGAGTCGCCCCGCGTCGATCTTCAACCGCTTCTCGAGCGAGGGAAAGTACTCGATGACCTGGTCCACAGCCGCGGCTCGCCGACTGCGCTCCCGCACAGCGAGTCGGAGGTTCTGCACGGTCGACAGCTGCCGGAACAACGCGCGGTCGTCCGGCACGAGGACCATCCCGGCACGAACCGCGTCACGTGGACGTCCACCGGCGAGAGAGGTCCCGTCGACTTCGATGTCACCGCCGAACCGCGGCAGCATTCCCGCCAGAGCCAGCAGCAGAGTTGTCTTTCCGGCGCCGTTCGGACCGAGCAGGCACCGGATCTCGCCGGCCTCGACCGTCAGGTCGACGTCCCGCACACACGGACGCTGCTTGGTGTATCCGGTTGTCAATCCCGTGCAGTGCAACGCGCTCACGACAGGACCTCCTGGGTGCTTGTGGTCTGGGTTGCGGTGTGCAACTCCGGGATCGCTTCGTGCTCGGCATCCACCGCGCCACCTGGCATCCCGAGATAGGCACGGATGACGGCATCCTCGGTGCGGATCTGCTCGGGCGTTCCGGTGGCGATGACCTTGCCGAGGTCGAGTACCACGACGCGGTCGCAGATCGACAGGACGAGGTCCATGTCGTGGTCGACCATCAGGATCGAGGTCCCGGCGTCGCGGGCCATCCGCAGCCGTTCGCCCAGCCACTGGCTCTCCGAGGAGTCCAGCCCGGCAGCCGGTTCGTCGAGCAGCGCTACCTTCGGCGATGCCGCGAGAACTCGTGCCACCGAGACCAGCTGGCGTCGGCCCTGGGAGAGGGTGGCGACCTCGGCGTCGGCCATCTCGTCGAGCCCGACCATCTGCAACACCTGCGTGACCCGACGTTCCACTGGCACGTCCGAACGGGACCGGCTCGCGCCGACGGTGACGTTCTCGGCCACCGAGAGATCGTCGTACAGCTCGACGTCCTGGAAACTCCGACCCAACCCGTGCCGGCTGCGGACGTGCGGGCGCAGCGTGCTGATGTCGTGGCCCCCTAGTGTGACCGCACCGGTGGACGGCGCGAATCCGGTCACCGCATCGATGATCGTGGTCTTCCCGGCGCCGTTCGGTCCGATGAGTCCGACGATCTCTCCCGGATAGACCTCGAACGACACGTCCTCGGCGGCGACCACCGCGCCATAGCGGACGCCGACACCGTCCACGGCGAGAACCGGATCGGTGCGGTCGATCGCCGGCGCCGAGCTTCCGGAGGTCGCGGATCCGGCGGCAACCGACACCTCGTCGACGGCCCGCCGCCGCAGCGCGGGCAGCGCCGGCCAGGGGATGTGAGGCAGCCGGCTCGCGATACCGTCCGGGTTGGCCATCACCGAGACGATCAGCAGGATTCCGCTGATCAGCGTGTAGTACTCGCCGATGTCGGCCGCACGGTCGAGGACGATGTACAGCAGACCGCCCGGTGCCATGAGGCCGGCCAGGATCCCGCCGGTGATCGAGGTGATGCCGGCGATGTACATGACCGCGAACAGACTGATTCCCAGGAACACCGTGAACGACTCGGCGGTGGCGAGGGTCTGCTGGTAGCCGAGCAGGGAGCCGCCGAGGCCGGCGATGAACGCGCCGATCCCGAAGGCGGCCAGCTTGGTTCGCGACACATCGATACCGGTTGCCGCCGCCGACCGCTCGTTGGCGCGGACGGCCAGCATGTCGGTCCCCAGCGTGCTGCGTCGCAGCCAGGCCACACCGAGCCCGACGAGAACGAGCACGATCAGGCACAGGACGCCGAACGCGAGGCGGGGGTAGTTCTCCCCGGCACCGATCCCGAGGTCGATCCCGAGGAACCGCGGGGTGTCGATGGGCGCGCCGGTGACCCCGCCGTTCAGCGAGGGGTTCCGGAACCAGAACGCCTCCAGGAACACCGCGAGCGCGAGCGTCACGACGGTCAGCGGTAGGCCGCGGACGCGCAGGGCCGGCAGACCGACGACGACACCGAGCACGGTGGCGACGACCGCCGCGATGATGGGCGCGAACGGGAACGGGATGCCGAGGTGGGTGTTGAGAACCGACAGGGAGTAGGCACCCACGCCGGCCAGGGTCAGCTGGGCCAACGACACCTGCCCGGCATAACCGGTCACGACCACCTGGGACAACGCGACGACGGCGAAGATGATGCTGGTGATCACGGCCGCCCGATAGCTCCCGGTGGTCAGCATCAAGGCTATGACGGCCAACGCGATCGACACCAGTGCGGGGAGGACGATCCGCTCCGGACGGGGC
The DNA here is from genome assembly GCF_042743165.1 of Gordonia sp. NPDC058843. Lineage (NCBI taxonomy): Bacteria > Bacillati > Actinomycetota > Actinomycetes > Mycobacteriales > Gordoniaceae > Gordonia > Gordonia sp. NPDC058843. The sequence goes on along the minus strand of NZ_JBHYNC010000002.1, from coordinate 80,299 downwards.
GCCCGGCCCAGTGCCTGGCGCACCACCGCACCGCGATCGGGTAGCGGCCGCCCCTTCACCACCAGGAAGCCGAGGATTAGGATGAGCGGGATCGCCTCGGAGAGACCGGTTTTCGGAAGCCAGTCGAAGGTGTTCTGCAGATTGGTCGCCTCGGACTGCAGGGCGCCGATCGCGATCCCGGCGATCACGGTGAGCCAGATGGACGAGAAGTTGCCGACGAGCGTCGCGGCGAGCGCGGGAACGATGAACATCGTGTATGCAACTGGATTCAGCGAGACCAGCGGGGCGATGAGGATGCCGCCGAGGCCGGCCAACACCGAGGACAGTGCCCAGTTGCTGAACGCGATCTTGTCCGGCGACAGTCCGGTCAGATAGGCACCCTTCTCCGATTCGGCCGCCGCCTCGGTCGCGACACCGAATCTGGTGTACCGAAAGGCGAGTGTGGTGACGATCGCGAGACCGACGACGCAACCCGCGAGCCACATACGGTCGGTTGGCGCGACGCTGTCGCCGATGGGGATGGTCTTCATCGGGAAAATCGGTTCCACCAGGGGGATCTGCGTGCCGACCCGCTGGGCGATGACCGCCTGCAGGACGATCATCAGACCGATCGAGGCCACCGCCTTGGCCACCACCGAGGCATTGCGCATCGGCCGGAAGATCAAGGCGTAGCAGAGAACCCCGAGAACTGCGGCTATGACGAGCGCGATCGCCATGGCCGGAACCACCCCAAGTGGTCCACCGAGGTGAATCGACTTGGGGAGGCCCGGGATCGGGACCATCAGCTCCCCCGTCCTCAGCAGGACGTAGGTGTACGCGGTGTACAGGGCAACCGCGCCGGTCGCGAAGTTCACGACGCCGGAGCTCTTGAAGGTCATCACGAGTGCGAGCCCGATGGCCGCGTACACCGCGCCGTTGCCGAGGCCGAGAACGAGATAGGAGAGATGGTCAGTCATGTTGTTTCCTTCTGCGCCAGACGCTTACGCGGCCGGCTTCTGTCCGGCGGCCTTGAGGTCGACCGGGACACCCTGATCGTTGATCGTGCCGTAGAGCGTCTGGCTCGCGCACAGTGTCGGCATCTGCGGGAAGGCGGACCCGTTGCAGGTGAAGGTGACTCCGCCACCCGCGGGCATCTCGACGTTCTTGCTCGCCTTCAGGGCATCCGCGATGGCGGCTGCGTTCACCTCGCCCTGGATACCGTCGGCAGCACGGACTACGCCGAGAACGACCTGGTAGCCCGAGGATCCGGCACCGGTGATCGACAGATCGGGTGCGTACTGTTCGAAGACGCTCCGGTAGAGGACCGAATCCGGATCGTCGGAGAGGTAGTCGGTCGCGGTGATGCCGATGTTGCCCTTCACGGCGTCGACACCGACGACATCGGTGACGTTCGGGTCCAGGCAGATCGGGTTGAGGATCTTCTTGATCGTGGGGTTCTGGGTCTGGACCGACTTGAGCACGGCAGCGCAGGTTGCCGCATCCGCCACGACGCTGATTCCGTCGGGCTTCTCCGACAGTCCGGCCGAGACCATCGGGGTTGGGTCCGGCACGCCCAGCGGGATCGGCACGACGTTCAGATCGATGCCCATCGCCTGAAAGATCGGATCACCCATCTGGCGGATCACGTTGCCGATGCCGCCACCGTCGCTGGCGAAGATCGTGACCTTCTTCAGATTCTCACTCTTCGCGCCCGTCGCCGTGGCGGTGAGCGTCCCGGGGAGTCCGGCGGAGAGAGCCGAGACACCCGGTGAGGTGAGCTCGGCGGCGGAGACGGCGTTGAGCGTCACGTAGGGGATCTTGGCTCCGGTGACGATCGGGACGATCACCTGGCCCATGGACGTTCCTGGTGAGAGTACGGCTGAAACACCCTGCTCCACCAGCTCGTTGGCGCACTTGGTGGCCGAGGTGGGCTCTTCCTGCTGCTTGCAGACGATCAGTTCGACCGGGTGCCCGGCCAGGCCGCCGCCGTTCTCGTTGACGTATTCGACTGCCGCCTCCGCGCCCTGCCGATACTCGGGCAGTGAGACAGCGGCACCGCCTTCGGCGGAGATGAAGCCGATCTTGACAGGTGTGCCGTCGGCCGGGTCGGCGGGCAGGGACGTCGTCGCCGCCGACGGTGCGCTGCTGCTCGAGGAATCGTCACTGCCGCATGCCGTCAGGCCGACCACGCTCACGACCGCGAGCGCGCTCAGGCCGGCCACGGCTCGCCGATGGCGAGTCAGTCCACCGAGTTTCATAACAGGTACTCCTTCACAGAACTGCGAGGCCCGCGCATCGGATAGGACATCCCACACATCGGCTCCCCCCGCGTGATTCGCGTCACCCTCCGGGTGCAAGCAGTGAATTATGAGCGCAGGTCGTACGGGTGCGGAGACGGCGGTTCCCGGTGACCGGGACATTCGTCGGGCAGTTCGGACCACGGCGCCTCGCGACGCTGGTCTGCACGCCGAACCGCCCCGGTCCGGACGGAGCGGGGCGGTTGGTGAGGCGACCGAACGGTCGCCGCGTCAGCTGTTCGGCACGAATCCCCGGAACCGCCGGACGTAACCGATCAAGCGCCGGATCGGCACCGATCGCGGCCAGTCCTCGGCCCGGAAGTACGCGTCCGAGCCGCCGTCCACGAACAGCACGCTCCCACAGAGGAATTCGGCGGAGTCGGACAGCATGAACAGGACCCAGTCAGCGAGATGGTCGGCATCGCCGAATCCGCCGATCGGGACCGGGAAGCTCCGGATGGCTTTGGCCTCGGTCGGGGTCCCCAGCTGCCTTTCGAGGAGAGGGGTCAGGATCGCACCGGGAGCCAGCGCATTCAACCGGATGCCGGCACCCGCCCACTCCCGGGACACGGCCGCGCGACGCACCCAGTGACTGACCGCCAGCTTGGAGCCCGCGTACACGATGGGCGCTCGTTGCCTGCCGAAGATCCGGACCGACCGACACACCTTGTCGATGTCGCGTTCGGCGAACGCGGCGAGGGTACGTGAGGGCACCGCAGGGACGGTCGTGGTCGAATTGCTCGAGAACACGACGACCTTCGCCTCGTCCGCGGCGGACAGCGCGGACCGCCAGCCTTCGAGCAGTTCCACGACGCCGAGATAGTTGACCTCGGCAATCAGACGGAGCCGTTCCTCGCCCGGCGTCGGCCCCAGACCCGCGGCGAGAACCGCACCGTCGAGCCGTCCGCCTGCGGCCGCAAGGACGTCGGCAATCGCCGTACGCCGCCCGCCCGCGGTGGACAGGTCCGCGACGACCTCAGCGTCGACGAGGTCGACGCCGATGACCTTATGCCCCTGTACGCGAAGCTTTTTCGCGACAGCACGGCCCATTCCCGACGCCGAGCCGGTCACCACGTAACACTTCACCGCTCGTTCTCCCATCGCTTGCTCCTCCGTCTTGATGACGACGGCACCGCGCACCGCCTATATTTGACACACTAGGACAAAAATGGTCTGCTCAGTGCGTGCCCCCTCTCGACGATCCGCCCGCGCCGCCCCCCGCCGTCGGCCGGCGCGGGCGCGGTCGACCGTCGGTGATCGATTCCGGAGCCGTCGCGGAAGCCGCGTTCCGGTTGTGGCGCGACCAGGGTTTCGCCGATACGAGCTGGGCCGACCTGGCCGACGCCACCGGAGTGAGCGCGCGGACGCTGCTGCGACACTTCCCTACCAAGGCCGACATCGCCTGGACCGGCGTCGCACAGGCCACCGTCCGGCTGCGAGACGCTCTCGAGAAGACTTCGGCCGCCGACTCGCTCGCCGATGCGATCCGCACCGGCGTCGTCAGCTCGGTGTCGCATCATCCCCGCGTGCAGCGCGTCAATCCGGCCTGGTTACGGCTGATCGCCGACGAGCCGGAGCTCTTCGCGATGGCACCCCGCGCTTATCGCCCCTGGATCGACGAACTCGCCGCCTTCATCGGCCGGCGGGTGCCGCACGCGCCGCCCGCGATCTGCCGCGCACTGGCGTCGACGTACCAGGCCGCCGCGTTCGCCGCCCTCACCGAATGGGCCGATTCCGGTGCCGACGGAGACTCCGCGGACGCGGTCGACGCGATGCTCGGCTGGATCGACATCCGCATCCCGGAGATCCCCGCCGACACCTGAGGCCGGGTCTCACGCGAGATCACACGGTCCGAACCGCCCGACACAACCGGTCCTGCACCAGGTGTGCACAGCCCCCTGCCTTTTCAGGACCAGTCCACCGAATCAAGGAGATCCCGATGCCCGACATCGCATCCCCCGTTCCCGCGACGACCACGCCGAATCCACTGGCCCCGGCCCGCCTGGGTCCGGTGTCGATGCGCAACCGCATCATCAAGTCGGCAACCTTTGAAGGCGTCACCCGCGACGCGTTGGTGACCGAGGAACTCATCGACTTCCATGTGGCCGTCGGCAAGGGTGGTGTCGGGATGACCACCGTCGCCTACCTCGCCGTCGCCCCGGAAGGGCGCACCGAGCGCGATCAGATCTACTGGCGGGCCGACGCCCTCCCCGGCCTCCGACGGCTCACCGACGCCGTGCATGCGACGGGCGCCAAGGTGTCGGCCCAGATCGGACACGCGGGACCGGTGGCCAACTCGCGGTCCAACGGACTGCCATCCATCGCCCCGTCGGCCCGGCCGAACCCGCTGGCAATGGGATTCGACCGTGCCGCCACCGAGGACGACATCGTCCGGGTCATCAAAGCGCACGGGGATGCCGCACGCATGGCCAAGGACGTCGGCTTCGACGCGATCGAGATCCATCTCGGCCACAACTACCTCGCGAGTTCCTTCCTCAGCCCGAACATCAACCGTCGCAGGGATTCCTGGGGTGGATCGCTGTCCAATCGCGCCCGGTTCGCCCGCCGGATCGTCGCCGAGGTCGGCGCGGCGGCCGCCGGTGAGGTCGCCGTCATCGCCAAGATGAACATGGCGGACGGCGTGCCGGGCGGGCTGTGGCTCGACGAATCACTCCGGTTCGCCCAGATGCTCGAGGCGGATGGACATCTCGACGCGATCGAATTGACCGGCGGGTCGTCGCTGCTGGACCCGATGTATCTCTTCCGTGGCGACGTGCCGGTTCGTGCAATGGCCGAGACTCAGTCGGGCATCGTCAAACTCGGAATGAAGATGTTCGGCCGATTCGTCTTCAAGCAGTACCCGTACGAACCGCTCTACTTCCGCGATCACGCGCGGCAGTTCCGCGAGGCGCTGACCATGCCTCTCGTGCTCCTCGGCGGGGTCACTGATCACGGCGGCATGACCACCGCGATGCGCGACGGCTTCGAGTATGTGGCCATGGCTCGCGCACTGTTGCGCGAGCCGGACCTGATCAATCGCATCCAGGAGGATCTGACCACGACCTCGCTGTGCATCCACTGCAACCTGTGCGCGGCGAGCATTTTCACCGGCACCAGATGTCCGCTGGTGGTCGTCGCCGGGGCGTGAATCCGGCCGCACCCGGGGCCGAATCTGCGCACGATTTCCGTGAGCCGTTTCACATTAGGTGCGCTCTGTGGCACACTTCCTAATAGAAATAGCCACGTCAGGGCGATGCAGCCCGGAAACAGGAGCGACGGCATGTCCATTCCGAACGAGATCGCCGACGACGCCCCGTCAGCACCGAGCGCAATTCTCGATCGGTTGTCGCTTGTCCTCGACGCCTTCGACGGCCGGGACCGACTGAGCCTCGCCGAGATCGTGCTCCGGACCGGCCTGCCGCGATCCTCGGCGCACCGGATGCTCGAGCGGCTCGTCGCCCTGCGGTGGCTGAGCCGAGACGGCCGCAACTACAGCCTCGGTATCCGGCTCGTCGAACTGGGATCGTTGGCCGTTCACCAGGACCGTGTGCACGCCGCGTCGACCGAACACCTCCAGCAGCTGTATCGGACAACCGGCATGGTGGTGCACCTGGCCGTCCTGGACGGTGACGATGTCGTCTACCTGGACAAGATCGGCGGCCGGTTGGCGCCCCTTGTGCCCACCCGGATCGGGGGTCGCCGGGACGCACGCCGCTCCGCGCTGGGACGAGCCTTGCTCGCCTACAGCGGGCACCGGATTCCCGGCGCCGATCTGATTCTCGAACATGGAATCGCTTTCGAGCGCAACGAATCCGTCAGCGGTTTCGGTTGCATAGCCGCGCCGATCGGACCGATCGGCGAGGCGACCACAGCAGTCTCGGTGTGTGGGCCCCTGCGCGATCTGACCTTCGATTCGACGATGATCAACCCGGTGCGCCTGACCGCCGGCGCCATCTGGCGCAGCATGTGCGACGGAACGCGGGTCACCCCTACCCTGCAGCGCCGCAACCTGATGCGGTCGATGCCCACCGCGGCACGAGTGCTCGCCGAGGGGTGATCGCTCCGCCGCCCCGCGGCGCGACCCGTCAGCCGGGTTGTACGGAGTCGCTCGTTCCCGAATCGGCCGGGACGTCGCGCCATGCGCCGGGATTCCTCGGGATCGGGAGTCCCCGATCGTCGTGGTCGGCGGCTGAGTCGAACCGCGCCGCGGCGGAATCGATCTCCGCCAACAACTCCTGCGCGAGCTCGATCTCGGACTGATAATAACGCTGCGCCCACCGCAGGCTCATCTGGGAGAAGGCCCAGCCCGGTTCGGCCTCGGAGTGTTCGGCGTGCAGCGCAGCCCGGTCCGCGGTCTCGCGGAGATTGGCGATGTGGGCACGCACAACGTGTTTGAGTTCCTCGGGCGTCTGCAGATGACCCATGTACAGACGTAACATCACCCCGTGTTTCAGCACGGGGATCTCGACGTCGGCCGAACGAGACCAGTTGCGCAGCGCCTCGAGACCGGTGTTGGTGATTCCGTAGACGCGCCGTCCCCGGACACCTTCGTCGGACACCTTGCGCGACACGACCAGCGACTGATCCTCGAGCTTCTTCAGTTCGGCATACACCTGACTCACCGACGGGCTCCAGTAGAAGAAGCCGATACTCCAGTCCGCCCACTTCTTGAGATCATTGCCGGTCAATTCCTCGCCGAACGACAACATGCCCAGCACCGCCCAGCTCGTCGCCGGCAGATTCGGATGGGGATCGTCGCTCACCAGCCGAGACTATCAACGGGCTGCCCGTGAAACGGCGTTTGCTTTCCCGATCATCGGGAGCGCGGCTCGCCCGATCCGCTCACCTCCCGGCTACCGGGAAATAGACCAGCAGGTTGTCACCGGCCCGATAGCGTGATCGTCCATGAGCGACCGAACCATCTTCGTTGTCGATCAGGTCGTCCTCAAACCCGGTGCGGCACGCGACTTCGTCGACGCCTACCTCGATGAATACGCACCTGCCGCCACGCGCCGGGGATTGACCTTGGATCGGATTGTCGTCAGCCCACCGGTCTGGCTCGACGACGCCAGCAACACCGTGACCGCGACCTGGTCGGTACAGGGACCACGCGATTGGTGGCAGACCATGGTCGCCGCCCGGCACGACCCTGCTCCCGCACAATGGTGGACCGACAAGGCGCCGATGATCGTCGAGCGCTCCCGTTCCATGGCGGCCGATGTAGGCGACGTGGAAGGACTCTGCGATGTATGAGATCACCCGGCTGATCCACCTGACCGACCCCGACGACCCACGGGCACTGGACGCGATAGTCGACCGTGTGACCGCGGCCGCCTCGGCGACAGGTGCGCGCAGGACCCTTGTGTCGCCGACGCTGGCCGGAGTCCGCAACGGCGGAGACCTCGTCGTCCACCTACAGTTCGATTCCGAGGAGGAGTGGCGGCGGGGCCGCGCCGATGTCGAGTGGGCGACTTCGGGAGCATCGGTCGCTCGCGTCAACTCGGTCGAATATCACGGTGCGAACACCCGCCTGGCCGGGGATTCGGGCCGGCGGCAGCACAGCGAGGACGGAATCGTCTATCGCACTCTGCTCCTGCGGGTTGACGAGACGGCATCGGACCAAGAGATCGACGAGTTCGAACGTACGCTCCTGCGGATGCCGCGGTTCGTCACCTCGATGCGGGCGTGGCAGCTCAGCCACGTGGCAGAGGCGGGCGGTGACTCACGGTGGACGCACGTCTGGGAGCAAGAGTTCGCCGACATCGACGGGCTGCTCGGCGAATACATGGACCACCCTATCCACTGGGCGTCGGTGGATGCATTCTTCGACCCCGAGAACCCACGATGCATCGTGAGAGAACGTGTCTGCCACAGTTTCTGCACCGCCGACGAACCCGTGGTGCCAACAGCTGAGCTGGCCGGTTCGGTGGATTCCGCGCGGTAGAACGTCGAGACGAGCAGCGCCCCACGGGAGGTCCCGTGGGGCGCTCGCTGTCCGGTGCCGGAGGCCATCAGCGCGTCAGGAACGCGAGAACCGCTGACTCCCATGCCTTCTGCTGCTCGATCATGACCCAGTGGCCACAGTTGGGAAAGATGTGAACCTCGCCGAAGGGCAGGGTCCGCATCGGGATGATCGACATGTCCACGGGGCTGACCCGATCGTCGCGCCCCCAGGTGATCAGGGTCGGCACCTGGAGCTTGCGCAGGTTTGCCCAGCCGGGTGTCGCGTCGGAGGTCCGCATCGCATCGGACATTCGTTGTAAGGCTGCCGTGCCGTACATCGCGCGCGAACTGGCCAGCGTGTCCGGGTCCGTCGCCTGCGCCCATCGCTCGTCGATCATCTCCTCGGTGATCAGCGAGCGGTCGTAGACCATCGAATTGAGCCAGGAGACCAACGATTCGCGGGTCGGGTTCTCGACGAACTCGCTGAGCCGGATGATGCCTTCGCCCGGTTGGGGGCCGTAGAGATTCGTCCCGGCACCGCCGACGGTAACCAGTCGCTCGACGCGAGCCGGATTATTCAACGCGAAGTCGGTTGCGATGAACCCGCCCATGGAGTTGCCGATCATGCGCACGCGGTCGAGGCCTAGCCCGTCGAGGAAGGCTGTCACCGCGGTCTGTGCGGACATCATCGGATGGGGAGTCCCGAAGCTGTCGCTGACCCCGAATCCCGGGAGCTCCAGCACGAATGTGCGGAACTGCGCGGCGAGCGCGGGGAGGTTCCCGCGGAAGTTCCGCCAGCCGGTGACTCCGGGACCCGATCCGTGGAGTAGGACAAGAGGCGGGCCGTCGCCGGCCTCGCGGTAGCGCAGAATACCGTGCTCGGTGGGCAGCTCGAGGAGTTCGGGTGTGGCCCGGGAATCTGCGCTCTGGGCGTCGGAGGTCGGGGTATCTGGGGTGCGGGTGTCTCCGTTGATCGTCATCTCACGAGCGTGCCACCGTCACCTCGAAACGATCGACACGGTTCCCGTTCACCGGCACACACCGGGAGCGGAGCGCTCGCGGACGATTCGAGGACGACGCCGGGCCTCAGTGCAACCGCGGAAGCTGTTCTGCCGTGGGCAGTTCCAGCACGGACTCGGTCAGTCGGTGGTCGACGACAGCCTGATCTATCGTCTGGCGCAGCTGCTCGCACTGGCGCGAATGCGATCCGAAGACGTCGGAATCCGCCAGCGCAGCGATGAAGGGACACTCCCGGGAATCGAAGGTCCATTCGACCGATGTGTGTGCCGCACTGAACTTCTCGACGCGCACGACCCGGTCGCAACCCCTGCAGTTCAACGGTGTCATCGTCACGGTGTTCCCCTGTTCTCCCTCAGCCCGCATGTGCCGCGGACAAGCGCCCGTACTGACCCCGGAAGAACAACAGCGGCGCCTGGTCGGAGGCGTGCAGGTGACGAACCCTGGCCACCACGATCGTGTGATCGCCCGCCTCGTGTTCGTTCTCGATCTCCGCTTCGATCCAGGCCAGGGTCCCGGTCAGCACCGGCGCGCCCGAGGGTGACGGGTCCCAGCTCAGGCCGCGGAACTTCTCGGTTCCACGCGCGGCCAACTGACGACAGATGTGCTCTTGCGACTCCGCGAGGATGTTGATGGTGAACCGTCCCGACGCTCGGACGAGAGGCCACGATGAGCTCGTCTGCGCGACGCAGAACGCGACCAGGGGCGGGTGCAGCGAGACGGAGGTGAACGAATTTGCGGCCAGACCGGTGGGCTCCCCGGTTGCCGGGTGCACGCCGGTCACCGCGACCACACCGGTCGCGAAGTGGCCGAGCACCCGACGCATGAGCTGCCCGTCGACCTCTGGCAGGCCCGCCCCGCCGTCGGTGTTCGTGCGTACCGCCTGATCCGGAACTGATGCCATCACATCCATCTCCTCGTCGACACCGCTGTGATGGCGACCATAGTTCCCGCGATCGTCATCCGCGCCCTGATTCCCGTTGGCCGGGACGGACAGGCGAGCCGCCGAGATCCCTCGACTCTCAAGCCCGTCCCACTGGTCAGGAACCCGTCTTGGCCCGACCTTCGCGCCCTCGTAGCTTTACCCGGAGCCCTCCTCTGCGGAGGACCGTCCCCGGGGACAAAAGTCCTGTCCGCCAGGGGAACAGAAACAACAATGAGCAGTCACGTGGTCGGGACCGAGAGGAAACAATGGGAACGCTCGATGGCAAAGTAGCCTTCATCACCGGCGCCGCACGAGGACAGGGCCGCAGTCACGCGATCAAACTCGCGAGCGAGGGCGCCGACATCATCGCGATCGACCTCTGCTCGCAGATCTCCACTGTCGAGTACGCGATGTCGACACCGGACGATCTGGACATCACGATCAAGGAGGTCGAGGCGGCCGGCGGCAAGATCGTGGCCTCGCAAGGCGACGTCCGTGACCCGGAGGCGGTCTCGTCGGCACTCGCACGCGGCGAGGAGACCCTCGGACGGCGCGTCGACATCGTGCTCGCGAACGCGGGCATCATGCCGCTGGGCGTCAACGTGAACACCCATGAGGCATTCCTCGACGTGATCGACGTCAACCTCAACGGCGTCCACAACACGGTCGAGGCAGCTGTGCCGAGCCTCCTCGAGAACCAGGGCGGGTCGATCGTGATCACCAGCTCCAGCCAGGGCCTCAAGGGCACCGGTGGCATGGGTGGGGTGAACGCGGCCTACACCGCCGCCAAGCACGGCGTGGTCGGCCTGATGCGCAACTACGCTAATTGGCTTGGCCCGCAGAACATCCGGGTCAACACCATCCACCCCACGGGTGTGGCCACCCCGATGATCCAGAATCCGATCATCGAACAGTTCTACAGCGATCCGAACGCCGACTTCGACGCGGTCCGCAACATCATGCCGGTACCGTTCATCGATCCGATCGACGTGTCCAACGCGATCGCCTTCCTGGTCAGCGACGCCGGCAAGTACATCACCGGTGTAACCTTCCCCGTCGACGCGGGCTTCAACGCGCGCTGACACTCTGCACACGAGACGGGCCCCGATGACTGGTCATCGGGGCCCTTCTCGGTGTTCAGTTGTCAGTGAGCAGCTTTCGCCGGATCCGGCAGCCTCCCGGCGGCCGCGAGGGCGGCGATGTACCCGTAGACGAGTCCCTGACCGATCGTCGCACCCGCACCGGGATAGGTGGCGCCGAATGCGTTGGCAGCCGAGTTGCCGATCGCGTACAGACCGTCGATCACCGAACCGTCCTCGCGTAGAACCCGTGCGCGGTCGTCGGCACGCAACCCACCACAGGTTCCCAGATCACTCAACACGACGCGGACCGCGTAGAGCGAATCACGATGCAAGGCGCGCAAATTGGGGTTCGGTGTGACTGTCGGGTCGCCGTAGTACCGATCGTATGCACTCGAACCCCGGCCAAACGCGTGGTCGACACCCACCTGGGCGGCGGTGTTGAACGAATCGAACGTGTCCACAAAGCGGGACTCGTCGACCCCCATACGCACCGCCAGATCGCGCGGATCGTCCGCGGCGACCGCGATACCCTCGTCATACCACTTCTGGGGCAGCGGTTGCCGGGGGAACAAGCCGCCCGCCATGACATAGCTGTTCCGGTACTTCTGATCGAACACGAGCCACATCTCGCCGACCGGATCCCCGGCACGCTCGCGTTCGAGCACGCGCTGTCCGAAACTCATGTAGTCCACCGCTTCGTTGATGAACCGGCGGCCCGAGGCGTCCACGATGAACGAACCCGGCAGGGACCTCTCGGCGAGCAGGACCGACGGCGACCCACCCGGGGCCGCCGCCACCGCGGGAAACCACCACGCCTGGTCCATCGACGCGAGGCCGGCTCCGAGCTCCTGGCCGATCTCGATGGCGTCGCCGGTGTTCGTCGTGGCCCCTAAGCTGACCCCGTCGATCAGCTGTTCGGACTGGAACTTGTGGCGCATCTCCATGTCGTGGTCGAATCCACCGGCGGCGAGGACAACACCTCTGCGGGCCCGCACAACGGTCTCGACACCGTTGCGTCGCACCACCGCACCCGTCACCCGGCCACCGTCGGAAAGCAGCCGGACCATCGGCGAGTCGGTCCACACCGGAATCCCGGCACGCACGACTCCGGCGAACAGACCCGCCGCCAGGGCTTGACCGCCGGCCACATACTCCTTCCTCAGAGCGAGTCCGCCGACGCCGATCGACAGCGCTTTGGCCACCCGCCACACCGCCTTGCGCGGCACCCTCGTCAGCAGGTTGAGCCACTTGTAGTCGGCACCGGTGACGGGCATGGGCAGCGGCGCTTCCATAAGACCCGGACGCAGTCGCGGTCGTTCGGACCCGAGCTGCGCCGCGTCGAACGGCTTGCATTCGCAGGTCCGACCGACCGCCGACCCACCCGGCAACTCCGGGTGGTAGTCCGAATAACCCGGTGCCCACATGAATTTCATGGGCGTTGTCCGCGAGAGCATGGCCACCGCCGCCGACCCGTGATCGAGGAAGGCGGTGCCGCGCTCGCGTGGCGCGGTGTCTCCGACGACCGAGGCCACATAGGTCGCGGCCACCTCGGTCGTGTCCTCGGGCTGCGCGCTCGTCAGCACCGGGTTGCCGGGGATCCAGAACGCCCCGCCCGAGCGGGCGGTCGAACCACCCACGTACTCCGACTTCTCGACGACCAGGGTGCTCAGACCCAGCTCGTGCGCGGCAAGCGCGGCGGCCATACCGGTACCGGCTCCGATGACCAGGAGGTCGACGGTGTGTGTCGAGGGTGCGCTCATCGGGCCGACTCCGCGGGCGCGCCGGTTCCGGAGACGAAGGTCATGTCCTCGGCATCCGGTTCACGCATCATCGTCCAGTAGTCGACCAGGCGCCACGGGCACGGCACGATGGCCCGTCCGCTGCTGTTGCGGTAGTAGCTGTTGACCGGCCCGCCGGTGTGCACCCAGACCGTCTCGTCGAGGGCCTTGTCGACCTCGGCGTTGTACTCCTCGAGCACTTCCTGCCGCACATCCATCGATGCGTAGTCGTGCTCCAGCAGATACTGGAGGCACTCCACCACGTAGTGGACCTGTTCCTCACTCGTGATGTTGTGTCCGGCCCCGTGATTGGGCGCCGAGTTCGGACCCGAGGTCACGAAGAGGTTCGGGAAGCCGGACACCTGGACGCCCTTGTACGCGCGCGGGTCCTCGCCGCCCTTCCAGACATCGGCGAGCTTCTCGCCGTTCCGTCCGACGATGTCGATCTTCGTCGTGAAGTCGAGCGTGAAACCGGTGGCCAAGATGATCACATCGGCCGGGATGAACTCGCCCGTGGTGGTGTGCACACCCTCGGGGGTCACCCGCTCGAACGAGGCGCGGTGTAACGACACATGGTCCCGCTTCAGTGCTGCATAGAAGCCGGGATCCTTGACGATCCGCTTGGCGTAGGGGCGGAAGTCCGGCGTCAACTTCTCGATGAGGTCGGGACGGTCCGGGAAGCTGTCCCGCAAATACTTCTGGGCGTTCTTCAGGACCATGTCGTTCTCGGCGGACGCGGAGAAGTGGCTGGCCGCCCACTCGGGGTCGACACGCGGCAAGCGGTAGAGGTTGTCCGAGGCGAACCAGTAGGAACGCAGGCGGAACCACTGGTTGTAGAACGGGAGATGTTCGAGCGCCCAGCGCTGTCCGGCAGGAACGTCGTGAACGACGGTGCGCTCGGGAACGATCCAGTGCGGGGTGCGGACGATCACGTCGAGGGCCGACACCTTGTCGACGATGCTCGCCACGACCTGGACCGACGTGCAACCGGTTCCCAGGACGATGACTCGCTTGCCGGTGACATCGAGGTCGGCATCCCACTCGGCGGTGTGGACGACGCGACCGTCGAAAGTGTCCAGGCCAGGCACGTCGGGGATGTTGGCGGAGTTCAGCATCCCCAGCGCCGAGATGACGGCCTTGGCCCGGTGATGCTCGACGGCGCCGGCGCGGTCGCGGGTCACGACCTCCCAGACCTGATCCTCCTCAGACCACGTCATGGACTGCACCGAGGTCTTCAGCCGAATATGTTCGCGGAGCTCATGCTTGGCGACCACGTCGAGCAGATACTGCTGGTATTCGGGGCCCGTCGGGTAGTACCGGGACCAGTTCGGGTTCAGTTCGAACGAATAGGAGTAGTAGTGGCTCGGCGTGTCGACGGCCGCGCCCGGGTAGGTGTTGCGGGTCCAGGTGCCGCCGATCTCGTCTCTGGATTCGAAGACCGTGTACGAGAAGCCCGCCTGGCCCAACTTGATCGCGGCGTTGATACCGGTGATACCGGCGCCGACGACGATCACCTCGAAGTCGGTCGGCGGCGTCGCGGTCACCGGCACATACCGCTCGTCGGTGACGAAACCGGCCTGTTCGCGCAGCAGCGGGATGAACTCCTCGTCGACCTCCTGCGAGGTGGCCACCCGGGCCATCGCGCTGAAGAGGTCGGGCGCAGGTACTTCCAGCTGCGCAACGAGATCGGAACCGGTGAGGATCTCCAGCGCCCGGGCCCGGACGTCGTCGACCACGTCCTGCGGATACTGCCCGGCAGGTAGGGCGCCCGGCGTCGGGGTGCCGTAGTGCGTTCCGGGACGGGAGTATTCGAGCCTGGCTCCGAACTCGTCGAGAAGTGCGGTGTCCCCGGTGAGATGGACGAGTGACATGAGCAGCGGCGCGGGGTCGCACTCGGTGAGGATCTCGCGGAGAGCGTCCGGATCGACACGGGCCCCGTCGGATGTTCCGTCGGATTGAACCCCTGCGGAGATGGTCTCGGTCATGATTTGCCTTCCGGGAGCGGCACACCCATGCGGGTGAGCATGTCTCGTGGGTCTGGTGGTGGGAGAAGGTCCAGGAGCTGGCGGCCACGACGATGGGCCGCCGCCGCGCACATCTCGTCGTCGGAGTGAATCCAGAACTCGCCCTCGGCGATCTGCTCGATCATGTGCTCGGCGGCATCGAGCGGATCGAGGCCCTTGGCCACGTTGTCGCGCTGCATGGCATCGAAGACCGCGTTGGCGGTCGGGTTGTCGGTCGGCGCCTCCCGCTGAGCCGCGAGGAAGATCTGACTTCGGACCGAGTGCGGGATGATCGCGCTCACTTGGATCGGGGCTCCCACGATCGACAGGTCCTGGTGCAGGCATTCGGTCATCGCCAGCACCGCGTGTTTGCTCACGATGTAGGGCCCCTGCACCGCAACCGCATTGAGTCCACCGACCGACGACATGTTGGCGATACACGCCGGCGATCCCGCCCCGAGCATCCGGGGGACGAAGGACCGGAGGCAGTAGAACACCCCGTCGACGTTGATCTGCATGAGTCGGCGCCAGCGTGCGTCGTCGATCTCCCAGAGCAGACCGGCCGATTCGATCCCCGCGTTGTTGATGAGCAGTTCGACGCTGCCGTGCCGGTCGAACACCGACTCGGCCAGCGCCTCGACCTCGTCGGGGTGACTGACGTCGACGCCCCGCCCTTCGGCCCGCCCACCGGCCGAGGAGATGTCGGCGGCCACCGCGGCAGCGCGATCGGCGTCGACGTCGGCGACGACCACCGTCATCCCGAGCGACGCCAGCCGGCGCGCGAGTCCCTCGCCGATACCCGCGGCCGCCCCGGTGACCACCGCCGTGCCGGTCGAAAAACGTTGTTGTGCAGCAGTACCCATCGTCGTGCTCACTCCTAGAGCCCGGTGGGGCGGATGTTGGGATTGCTCCACGACGGCGGCTCGCGGCGAGGTAACTCGTCGCGCCCGTCCAAGGTGCGGACAACAGTGTCGGTCGCCCACGGGTAGTGGAGACTGAACGCGATCAGTCCGGTTCGTTCCGCCGCGGGTGCCGTACACATCTCCAGCACGGTTTGCGCGAGGTATTCGACGGGTTCGGTCTCGTAACCGTCGGGCAGCAGTGCCGCCGCACCGGGCGTCCGGATGGCAGTCGACGGACCGACGGCATTGACCGCGATGTTGTCGTCGAGCAATTCTGCGGCGAGCCCCTGGGTGAACCGGTGCTGCGCCGCCTTCGTCGCCGCGTAGATGACGTCGCCAGAGGTCTTGTTGTAGTCACGGAAGGGTCGGATCGGACTCATGCCGGTGGACGACCCGATGTTGACGATCCAGCCGGCGCCACTCTTCCGCATGTGCGGTATCGCCTTCTGTGACAGCAGGAAAGGAACCTTCAGATAGTGCTCGACGGTGCGGTCGAAGGTCTCCTCGCTCATGTTCTCGATGCTGCTGTAGTCGGCGAACCCCGCATTGTTCACCAGGATGTCGATGCCGCCGGCGGCCTCTGCCACAGCATCGACGAGGCCGTCACGGTCCACCGGGTTCTCCAGGTCGGCCGGGATCGCGATGGCGGTGCCGCCCGCTTCCTCGATCGCCTGGACGGTCTCGGCCAGCGACCCGGCGAGCACGTGGTTCTCACCGTTGCGCACCGACGGTGACGGCTTGGACGACCGAGCTGTGACGACCACCGTCGCACCTTCCGACGCCAACCGGCGGGCGATCCCCCGGCCGATCCCGCGACTGCTGCCGGTGACCAGAGCGACCTTGCCCGTCAACCGCCGGCCCGCCACTTCTTGTGTCATGACCACCTCTACGCACTTCCTGTGTTCGACTTCACATCTCGCCCTATGCTCGGCGGTCCGCCGCGGTGGCGGGCCGTGCCGGTCCACTCAATGGGAGGGCTGGTTCGCTGTCTGCGCGAGGACGTCGCGCATCATCTGCCAGACTTTCTCCCGCGCAGGAGGTGTCAGCGACAACTGTGGAAAGGTCAAGAACCCGTGGAACAATCCGTCGAACCGGTGCTCGATGACCGGGACACCGGCCTCGCGCAGGCGGTGCGCATAGTCCTCTCCGGCCGAGCACGGCGGATCGAGTTCGGCCGTCGCCACCACCGCCGCCGGTAGCCCGGCGAGCGACGCCGCGCGCGTGGGAATGATCCGGGCGCTGTCACGCCCGTTCGGCGCGTACTGATCCCAGTACCATCGCATCGCCTTCGTGCTGTTGTAGTAACCGACTCCGTAGCGCCGATACGACTCGGTGTCGAGGTCGTCGTCGATGACCGGGTAGAGCAGGACCTGAGCGACGATCGCCGGGCCGCCCCGGTCGCGCGCAGCGATGCTCGCGGTAGCGACCAGGTTGCCGCCGGCGCTGTCGCCGGCGACCGCGATCCGGGCAGGGTCTCCTCCATAACCGGCGATGTTCTCGGCCGTCCAGCAGATCGCCCGGTACATGTCCTCCATCGCCGCCGGCGCCGGGTTCTCCGGCGCCAGACGGTAATCGACCGACACCACGACGGCGTCGACCTCGGCCGCCATAGCCCGGCAGAACTCGTCGTGGCTGTCGAGATCGCAGAACACGAAACCACCGCCATGCGCGAACACCACGACCGGCCGGGCATCATCTCGACGATCGTCGGAACGACCGTGCGGTACGTAGATTCGCACTCCGAGAAGGTCGCCATCGGGTCCGTCGATCGCGACGTCACGGGCGATCGCCATGTCGGGTTGTCGTGACAACGGCGCCCGCCGGGACACGATGATCTCACGCAGTTCGGCGGGATCGTGTTCGGTCACGTCCGGGAACCCGGCCTCCAGCGCCGACAGCATCGCCTCGACATCGGGATGTAGATCGGTCCTGCGTTCAGACATGCTGCAGCCCCTTCCTATTCACGAGATCGCGAAGCCCTTGTAACCGGCCTCCGCGACTTCGGCGCAGATTTTCCCGTAGTTGCCGAATCCACCGATGTAGGGCATGAACACGCGCGGCTTGCCCTCGATGTTCGCCCCCATGTACCACGAGTTCGCGGTGGGGAAGAGCGTCCCGGCAGCCTTGGCGTTACACTCCGCGACCCAACTGTCGACGGCTTCCTTCTCCGCCTCGATCGTCGCCGCGTTGTGTCCGTCGACATGGGCGATACACGCTGCGATCCAGTCGATGTGTTGCTCGGCGCCGAGCACCATGTTCGCCAGCACGCTCGGGCTTCCGGCACCGGTCACGAAGAACATGTTCGGGAACCCGTTGACGGCGAGACCGAGGTAGGTGCGCGGTCCGGCCGACCACTCCTCGACCATGGTCCGACCGGCCCGACCGCGAATGTCGATGCGGGACAGAGAACCGGTCATCGCGTCGAATCCGGTGGCGTAGACGAGCATGTCGAGCGGGTACTCCTGCTCGGTCGTACGCACCCCGCCGGAGGTGATCTCCTCGATCGGGGTGGCTCGCAGGTTCACCAGGGTCACGTTGTCGCGGTTGTAGGTCTCGCAGTAGCCGCTGTCGGTGACGATCCGTTTGGTTCCGATGGGATGATCGGTGGGGATGAGCAGGTCGGCGACCGCCGGGTCCTTGACGATCTCCCGGATCTTCGCCTCGACGTACTCACGGGCGGTGTCGTTGGCCTCCCGGCTGATCGTCTGGTCCGGGAACGCCTTGGCGAACAGATAACCGCCGCGATGCCACCACTCGTCGTAGACGCGTTTGCGTTCGGCGTCGTCGACCTCCATCGCGCCCTTCGGGTACGGGGCGTTCGGGGTGCCGCCGCCACTCTCCCGGGACAACCGCCTGCGCTCGGCGTAATTCGCCTTGACGTCGGCGATCATGTCGTCCGTGAGTGGCCGATTGCCGGCGGGGATCGAATAGTTCGGGCTGCGCTGGAAGACCACCACCCGCTTCGCCGTCTCGGCGATCACCGGGATCGACTGGATACCCGACGACCCGGTGCCGATGACACCGACACGTTTGCCGGTGAAAACGACTTCGTGGTGCGGCCATTCGCCGGTGTGGTAGTTCTCGCCCTCGAAAAGGTCTCGTCCGGGGATGTCGGGCCGGTTGGTCGCGGAGAGCACCCCGGTCGCCATGACGACGAAGCGCGCCCTCGTGGTCAGGCCGGTGTCGGTGGAGATCGTCCACCGGGCGGAGTCCTCGTCGTACACGGTCGAGGTGACCCGGGTGAGGAAGTCGTAGTGCTTGCGCAGATCGAACCGGTCGGCGACGTGTTCGAGGTACGCCAGGATCTCGGACTGCGTGGCGAATCGTTCCGACCAGGTCCACTCCTGCTGCAGATCGTCGTCGAACGAGTACGAATAATCGATGCTCTCGACGTCACACCGCGCGCCCGGATAGCGATTGTGATACCACGTCCCGCCCACGCCCTCGGCGGACTCGAACCCGTGGACGGTCAGGCCCTGTGCGCGGAGCTTGTACACCGCGTAGAGACCGGAGAGTCCCGCGCCGATGACCACCACATCGTGATCGAAGTCCCTGATCGTCACGATGCCACTTCCTCCTCTTGGGCCACTTCCTCGTCCTGGGCCGCTCTGCGTGCCGCCGTCTTCGCCTCGCGCGCCCACATCCACTCATGACCCCAGTAGCTGTCTGCGGTGATCTCTTCTGCGGTGTAGTAACTCTCGTCGACGAGCTTCCCGCCGGTGCCGTACTCGATGTCCCAACCACCCGGAACGCGAACGTAGAAGGACACCATCTTGTCGTTGGTGTGCCGCCCGAGCGTCGAGGACACCGGGAAGTCGCGCGACATCACCTGGTCGTACGCGCGCCCGACGGCGTCGAGTTCGTCCACCTCCACCATGACGTGGATCAGACCGGGATCACGGCCCTCGAGACTCGGCATGATCGCCAGGCTGTGATGGCGCTGATTGATGCCGAGGAAGCGAATGCGCAACGGGCCGGCGCCGGGGGGCGACGGCATCCGGAAAGCGCCGCGCGGAAGGAAACCCAGCGTCTCGGTGTAGAAGAGGTAGGACTCGTCGAAGTTCGTGGTCGGCATGACCACGTGCCCCAGACCCTGCTGGCCCGTCACAAATTTCTGACCGTATTTCGTGATCACCGGGCTGTGATCGAGAGCAGGCCCGTGGAACATCTCCAGCGGCGTGCCGCCCGGATCCTTCAACGAGATGCCGGCTTCGATCTTGCGGGCGTCACAGAGGTCCTGCGACATCGGCGCGTACTCGATGCCCTCGGCGTCGAGCGTGGACATCAACCGCTGCAGGGAGAGATGGTCACGGACCTCCCAACCCACCGCACTGACACGGTTGACATCGGCGTGCTCGACGGTGATCCGCGACGGCCGCTCGTCCATCCGGAAGTGCAGCGCGTCCTTCTCAGGACCCGAGCCGGGCGCGAAACCCAGTACGTCGTATCCCAATTCTCGCCAGCGATCGATACCGGTGGCCAACACCCGCACGTACCCCAGGCCTTTGATCTCAGTCATAACGTCCTGTCCTCGACTCGTCCGGCTCAGATCAGAACTCGAAGCGGTCCGGCAGGGACCTCGACTCCGAGCGACGACAACGCCGATGCGTGATATGTCGTGCTCGTCACATGAATCGCATGGTGCAGACCAGCGTGGGCGTCGCGCCAGAAACGCTGTAGCGGATTGTCCATCCGAAGAGCGTTTCCGCCGGAACGATCGAACACGTCATCTGCGGCCCGCACGGCACGCCATGCCGAGCGAACCTGGTTGCGGCGCACGGCTGCCCGGGTCTCGAAGTCGACGTTCCGCCCGGAATCGACGAGGTCCCAGACCCGATCGACGTTGCTCAACAGCTGTTGCCGGGCCGCATCGATCTCCGCGGCGGCTTCACCCAATGCGTGCAGGACGTAGGGGTCATCTTTGATCTTGGTGCCGTTTGCGTTCACTCGCTCGCGCTGGTAGTCGACTCCGGCGGCGAGCACGCCCTCGCAGATACCGATGGTCGCCGAGGTGATACCGAGTGGGAACATCGTCGACCACGGCATCTTGTACAGGGTCTCGGTGACGCCGTATTCCTTGGCCGCGGTGCCGTCGATGACTTCCTGCGACTTCATCACCCGGTAGTCCGGGATGAAGGCATCGGTCACCACGATGTCCTTGCTGCCGGTGCCGCGCAGACCGACGACGTCCCACGAGTCGTCGATGATCTCGTAGTCCGACCGCGGCAGGATGACGTGCAACCCGGTCGGGGGCATCAGGGGCTTGCCGTCGTCACCACCAACCATGGCGCCCAGGAAGATCCAGTCACAGTGGTCGGTTCCCGACGAGAACTGCCACCGGCCGGTCATGCGGTACCCGCCCTCGACCGGGATCGCGACGCCACCGGGCATGTACGGAGACGCCTGCCAGGTGTCGGAATCGCCGCCGAGGACCTCGTCCTGGACCTTCGGGTCGGCGAAAGCCAGCTGCCAGGGGTGCACACCGACGATGCCGCCGACCCAGCCGGCGGAGCCGTAGATGCTTCCCGTCTTCATCACGGTCTCGGCGAATTCTCTCGGATGGGCTTCGTACCCGTCGTATCTCTTGCGCTGCAGGAGCCGGATGATCCCGGACCGCTTGAGACCCTTGGCGACATCGTCGGACAGGCGGCCGAGTTTCTCCGACTCCTCGGCGCCGGAACGCAATTCGTCAGCTCCGTCGATGATCTTGTCGAGGACTTCGTAGCTCATGGTGTTCTCCTGGTGGGTGTCTTGTCGACCGCAGGCGGTCAGGATGTCGACTCGGCGGAGGCGGACGTCAGGTTCGGCGCGAACGCGCTGCGCCCGGCTGCGAGATTGTCGTCCACCTCTGCCTGCCACGACTGCAGCGCGCGCTCGGTGTCGATCTCGTACTCGAAGCGGTTGACCATCTCCGGGGCCACGTCGTCGACGTCGACATAGAACTGCTCGTACCAGCGGCGGAGCTGGTAGACCGGACCGTCCTCCTCGCAGAGGAGCGGATTGTCGATCCGCGACTTGTTCTTCCAGATGTGCACGTCTTGCTCGAAGCCGATGGCGACACCCTTGGCCACCGCCTGGGCGATCTGCTCCGCCTGCTCGTCGGCGAGTCCGGCGGGCTTCTCGACGATGACGCCGTACTGAAGCCGGAACGAGGTCGCCGAGATCGGGTAGTGACAGTTGATGAGGTAGATGTTCGGCCCATCCTCGTGGTCCCGGCCGCCGCTCCACAGCTTGTCGATCATGTAGGACGGCCCGTAATAGGTAGCGTCCGACTGGCTTTCGGTGCTGTAGTTCGTGCTCTGACTGACCCCCGCCGCATCCGGACGTGGCCGTGTCCGCATCGACTGCGTCGCCGTGTGTCCCTCGAACACATTCCGGAAGTACGTCGGCATTCCGTAGTGGACGTAGAAGAAGTGCGCCATGTCGACGACGTTGTCGACGATCTCGCGACAGTGCGACCCGGTGACCTCGATCGAGTTCCAGACCCAGTCCGTCCACCCCGGATCGCCAAAGGTCGGGATCTCGGGGATCGCGAGCTCGGCCGGTGGCTTGCTGTTCTGTGGATCGTGCCAGACGAACAGCTGTCCGCTGACCACCGAGGTGTGCCAGGACCGGGTCCGGGCGATCGGCGGGACTCGCTTGGCGTACGGGATGGCCGCACACTTGCCGTCGCCGCGCCACCGCCAGTCGTGGAACGGGCAGGCGATGGTGTTGCCCTTGATGGTGCCCTGCGCCAGGTTTCCACCCATATGCCGGCAGAACGCATCGAGGACATTGATCGTGCCGTCTTCGCCTGCGAACACGACGAGTTCGGTACCGAACGCGGAGACCTGGTGAGGCTGGCCGTCGGCGAAGTCACGCACCAACCCGAGGCAGTGCCAGCCGCGCGCGAATCGCTCCGGCGGCGCTCCGACATCGATGACCCTTACCTCGTCGTTGATTTCGGTGGTGGAACTCACTGGGCCTCCTGATCGGATTCTCGCGACATCCGTCGCTGCATCGCGGTGTGCTCAGCTTGGCAACGGAAGGCCCACTTGTGACGTGCGTCTCCCATCGAATGGGAAGCCGATTCAGAACCCGGGCGGCCGGTTTCAGTATTCGATCTCGATGGCGTCGCTGACCGGCTCGGCCTGACACGCGAGGACATACCCCTCCGCCACGTCTTCTTCGGCCAGGATTTCGTTGTGCGCCATGGTCACCTCCCCCGATTTCAGGACGCATACACACGCGCTGCAGGCGCCCTCCCGACACGAGTAGGGCGCGTCCAGGCCGGCCGCGAGCAGCGCGTCGAGCAGCTTCTGCCGTGCCTTCCATTCGACCGTGCGCCGCTCGCCGTCGAGATCCACCTCGACCGCGCAGACAACCTCACCGGCGTCGGAGCCGGTGGTCTCGTACGACTCGACGTTGTCGAACGGATTGCCGTGCAACGACAGGAATCGCTCGGTGTGGACGTGGTCATGTGAGAAGCCGACCTCCGCACACACGTCCACGGTGAGATCCATCAGCGGGGTGGGTCCACAGACGTAGACGTTGCGATCGGTCATCGGCCGCAACAACGCAGACAGCCCCTCCCGGGTCGGGTATCCCTGGACCGACTCCAGTATGTGGACCACGGTCAGTCGCGTGGCGAACCGCTCGGTCAGCGAACGAAGTTCGGCAGCGAAGATCACCGACTCCTCGTCGCGATTCGCGTAGACGAGGAAGACGTGACCGGTACCGCTGACGAGCAGCGACTTGGCAATGGAGATGACAGGCGTGATGCCACTGCCGCCGGCGACCAGCACCACCGGCCCCGTCAGCGAGCGCGGACCGAAGGTGCCTGCGGGCGGAAGGACCTCGAGCTCGTCCCCCACTCCGACGGTGTCACAGATCCAGTTCGAGCCGTGTCCGCCGAGGACCCGCTTCACCGTGAATTTCACGTCGGTGTCCGCTTGCGGCGAACTCGCCAGCGAGTAGCACCGTGCACTGCCCGTACCGACGTCGGGTATCCGAACCGTCAGGAATTGACCGGGGGCATACTCGAATTCGGCGGCGTCCTCGGGCCGGGGACGCACCACGATCGACCGGGCGTCGGCGGTCTCGTCGATGACACCGACCACGCGGACACGTCGGCCACGACCTCCTTCGGCGGTCGCTCCGACTGCCGGCAGCGTCACCACATCGGCGTCGGCGATCGCATCGCTGGACATGAGCCTCCTCATCGGTTCTCAAGCGGGATCGCGGCCGCATTCTCGCGCGAACCGTCCGTGACCACGCGGACATTCCGCGAAGGATAGACAGGCGGATCCGCTCCGTTGGGGGCTCGTTCCGCTGGCCGGGAGCACGAGGCGACAGGAGGTCGCCTCGCCTGAGACGGTCGGTGTCGCTCAACAGCGGTGGCGGAGGACGTCCGCCGGCGCGGGGGTATCGTGATCAGTGTCACATCAAGGAGGTCAGGTGAGGACGACACAGACGGGTGACACCCCCATTTCGGTGGTAGATCGGGTGTCGACGGTGCTCGAGGCGTTCAACGGAGCAGGGCCCATGACCCTGGCCCAGGTGACCGCCCGCACAAAGCTGCCGCGGTCGTCGGTCCATCGTCTACTCGAGCAGCTCGCCCAGGCGGGCTGGCTGGCGCGGTCACCCGACCAGACCTACGAGCTGGGGGTCAAGGCCTACGAACTCGGGCAGGCCGCACTCAACCAGAACCGCTTGCTCAGAGGGGCCCGGCCGGTGATGCACGCGTTCGCGCAGCGCACCGGCTACACCATGCAACTCGGCGTCGTCGACGGCGCTGACACGGTCTACCTCGCAAAAGTCAACGGGCGACTGTCGGGCCCTACCCCGACCGCCGTGGGTCATCGCATCCCAGCACACCTGACCGCGCTCGGGAAGGTGGTACTCGCCTACGCGGAGATCTCGCCGCGACGCAACTCACCTCGAGGTCTGCACACAGACGAGGACGGTGCACTCGTCCGGCGCACCGCGCTCAGCATCACAACGGCGTCGCGATTCGACAGCGAGCTCGCGCAGATCCGTGATCGTGGTGGCGCGTTCGATCGGGGAGAGGCTTTCCCGGGGATCGCCTGCGTCGGTGTGTCGATCGGGCCCCCCGACCACATCTACGGCAACATGGCCGGCCTCTCCATCTGCGGTCCGGTGGGAGCCATCGATCATCGCAAACTCCTCGGCCCGGTCCGGATCGCAGCGCGCGAGATCTGGGACCGGTGCGTCGCCGCCGATCTGGCCGATCACTGACCCGCGGTTCTCCACTGTCGTCACCGCCCACCGAGTGGGAGACGTGGGCGACGCGACCCTCCCCTCGGGGCACGATCGAGGCCCAGAGCCCTCGTGCACCGGACAGGGCGACGAGAAGGAGGAACGAATGAATCGATTCGACGGCCGACGGGTCCTGATCACGGGCGCGGGTTCGGGGATCGGCAGGGCCACCGCGCTGCGACTGCTGTCCGAGGGTGCCACCGTGGTCGGGGCCGACGTCTCGAGCGACGGGCTCGTCGCAACCGCGCAGGCCGCAGCCGACGTCGCGAAACCCGACCAGTTCGTCTCGCGCGCCATCGACATCGGTGATGAGGATTCGGTGCGGGACGGCGTCGCTTTCGCCACCGGCCACCTCGGCGGACTCGACGTACTGGTGAACGCCGCCGGAATTCTCCGCAGTGGACACACCGAGCAGGTCACGCTGCAGGAGTGGGATCAGATCATCCGCATCAACCTGACCGGCACCTTTCTGATGATCCGGGAGTCGCTGCCGGCGTTGATCGAATGCGGCCGCGGCGTGATCGTCAATTTCAGTTCCACCTCGGCCAGCTTCGCGCACCCCTATATGGCCGCCTATGCGGCCAGCAAGGGCGGCATCCAGTCGATGACGCACACGATCGCGCTCGAGTTCGCCAAGCAGGGGATCCGCGCCGTGTCGGTGGCGCCCGGCAGCATCTCGTCCGGCATGACCTCGGCCCCGGGGTTGCCGGAGGACTCCGACGTGTCGCTGTTCATGAAGATGCAGCCGGTGGTCCGGATCGAGAACTCTGAACCGTCGGCCGTCCCCGGCATGGCCGGACCGGAGAAGGTCGCCGGCGTCGTGGCCATGCTGGCCTCCGACGACGGGGCGTTCATCAGCGGCACCGAGATCCGCATCGACGGCGGTAGTCACCTCTGAAACGGGTTCGTCGATCGACCTGAGCGGGACATGAAGCCGGGCCGTGGCGCGCATTCTGCCGCACCACGGCCCGGAGTCTTTGTGGAACATTGCGTTCCGGAGCAAGCCCCAGATCGTTTCGACGTCAGGCGGTTTCGGCTGCCCGTCCCGCGTCGGCGAGTTGTGAGGCCATGTCCGCAACGGCACGGTAGGCCATGACCATCCCGGAACCGAGCGGTGTCCCCGGACCCGGATAGACCTCCCCTGAGATCGAGGCCGTGGAGTTGCCGGCCGCATACAGGCCGGGCACCACGCCGTTACCGTCGGTCCGGAGCACCGCACCGTCGCCGGTGATCACCGCCCCGCCCTTCGTGCCGAGATCACCGAGCACCATCCGGACCGCGTGGAAGCGCGATCCGTCGAGGGCGACCAGGCATTGGGCGGCCGTCTGCGCACCGAGGAAGAACCGGCCGTATGGGTCCTCGCCACGCTGGAAGTCGTCGTCGCTGCCCTGCGCGGCCAGCTGGTTGAAGCGATCCACCGTTGCGGTGAGCGCCGCGGCGTCGATCCCGATCGCGGACGCCAGGTCGTCGATCGACGATGCGGTGTGCCACAAGCCGGCCGCGGTCATCTCCGCTCGGTCCGGGGAAGGCGCACAGATCGCCGGGAGGTCGTCGCCGGATCGGTCGTCGAAGATGTACCAGAACCCATCGCCCTTTCCGGCCAGCATCCGTTCGCGCATCGCGCGACCCATCTGGTCGTACGGGAGCAGTTCGTTCGCGAAGCGGCTGCCCGTCTCGTCGACGATGATCCCCGCCCGCAAACCGAGCGTGAACACCGCGTGACCGTTCGGGAAGAGGGTTGCCGGGCACCACCACGACTGGTCGAGCAGATCCAGTGCCGCGTCGACGCTCCGGAGCATCGCGAGGGCGTCGCCCGATCCCGTGTCCGGGTGCGAGGAGGTCCACTTCGACGAGGGCATCTGCTGAAGGTCATGTCGCAGCTCGGCGTTGCGTTCGAAACCGCCGGCCGCGAGCAGCACCCCGCCCCGCGCCTGCAGCCGGCGTTCGATGTCGGCGCTGCGAACGACGACGCCGGTGACCCGCCCGGAATCGTCGACGACCAGGGACTCGGCCGCGGTCTCGGTGCACAGCTCGGCGCGCCCGGACTCGTCCAGCGCCAACAGCATTCGCGCGATCCACGCCTGACCACCGTCGAGCACCGCACGGTCCATCTCGATGCCGAACTGATCTGCCGGGACCATCGATCGGATGTCGTGGAGTCGAGTCCCCACCTCGTCGGCGGTGATCGGCTTGGCGAAGATGCTGCGCCCGTAGTCTTTTCGACCCGGTGCCGCGAAGTAGTCGGGGAACGGCCGGTGTTCGAGCGGGATCCCGATCTCGTTCTCCAGGAACTCGGCGACAACCGGCCCGGTCTCGATGAACGTGCGCTGCACATCGGGATCGGTACGGTCGCCGACGGTGTTGCGGAAGTAGGTGAGCCCGGTCTCCACCGAGTCGTCGACCCCGTCGCGCGCGAGGACGTGATTACCGGGCAACCACACACTGCCGCCCGAGTAGGCCGAGGTCCCGCCGAACCGGTCCGACTTCTCCACCACACACACCGTCAGCCCGCGCGACGTCGCCGCGAGCGCGCCGGCCAGTGCGGCCCCGCCCGACCCGATGACGACCACGTCGAAACTGCTGTTCCAAGTCATTGCGCACTCCGTGTTCTTGCGCCGCACCGGCCGTCCCGGCGTGCGCGGATGTCGATCTCATGCCGGCCGAGCTCCTGATCGCCACCGGCAGCGGCCACGCTAATGGCCTCACGGTGACCCATACCGCGCCGTTCCCGCTCAGTGGTCCTCGTCACCCTGCGGGCTGCACCGGCCCGACGAATTCCAGTTCGTATCCGTCCGGGTCGGCGATCACTCCGATCGTCATGCCGTACTCGGGATACTCGGTGGCCTCGGTGATCACCCTGCCACCGAGCCCGCAGGCCTGGCTCATGATCGCCGCCGGGTCGTCGGTGTTGAGGACGAACTTGCGCAGCATGTCACCGTGATCGGCGGGTGCGGAGGCCGTGGCGTCGGCGGGCAGGATGAGTTCGAGGCCCGCCGAGCCGGCGCGGACGATCGCCGCGGTGAACGAGGGCGTCGTGAACTCGCGCTCCATCTCGAAACCGCAACCTCTCGTGTAGAACTCGACCGACCTCGTCAGATCGCCGACCCGGATCGCGGTGAGCGAGAGAGTGACCGCGCCGCCGCTCATCGCGTCTGCGACCCACCGTTGAAGTCGAGGGTCTGGCCGGTGATGCCGCCTGCCTCGTCGGAGGCGAGGTACGCACAGAACGCCCCGACCTCGATCGGGTCACCCAGCCTGCCGATCGGAATGGTCTTCAGGATTGCTTCGATCATCTCCGGCGGCATCTTCCCCTCGAGGTTCTTCTGATGACCCAGCGCCACGATGTTGGCGGTGATGCCGTACTGGCCCGTTTCGGCGGCCAGATGCCGAATGAACCCCTCGATACCGCTCTTCCCAGTCGCGTACATCGTCTGGTTGATGTTCTGACCGGTGCGCGCCGAGCCGGACGAGATCTGGACGATCCGCCCCCACCCGGCGTCGCACATTCCATCGATCGCGGCCTTGATGCAGTTCATCGCGCCGAAGATGTTGAGGTCGATGGGGGCTCGCCATTCCTCGGGCGCCAGGTCACGGAAAGGCTTGATCATCCGGCCTTCCGCAACGCCGGCATTGTTCACCACGATGTTCACCTGCCCGCCGAGCTCGGCTTCGGCGGCACGGATGCTGTCGACGGTGGCGCCGTAGTCGACGACGTCGAAGGGTGCGGCTACGGCGCGGTTGCCTTCCTCGACGATCGCCGCGGCGACCTTCTCCGCGCGATCACCGTGCAGGTCGTTGACGATCACCGAAGCTCCTTGCCTGGCGAGAACTCTCGCGATTCCCTCGCCGACACTCTGTCCCGCGCCGCTCACGAACGCGGTCCGTCCGGTCAAATCGAACACCTGATTGCTCCTTCTGTCGCCACGCGATAGCCCACCTGCGCTGAGCCACGTCGTTCGCCGCACAGTAGTGCCGTTCCCGACCTCTGCCGGTCGGTCCGTCCCATTGAGCGGGCGACCCGAACGCGTCCTACCGGGGACAATGAGCAGACCCTCGTGATTGGATACAATTTCTGATCCCATCTTGTTAGGGTCGGCGACATGACGTCAGAAGGAACCAGTACCCAGCCTGACGCCGATGCTCCGTCGGTTCTCACCTCGGTGACCGATGGCGTCGCGCGTCTGACCCTCAACAACCCGCGACGAAAGAACGCGATCAGTCTCACGATGGCAGCGGCGATCGACGAGTTCTGCGACCGGGTGACCGACGATCCGACGATCGGAGCCGTGGTCGTCGACGCGGCGGGCCAGTACTTCTGCAGCGGCGCGGACACCCGCGATCTGGCGACCTCTTCATCAGATCCCGCCTCGCCCGAGGCGGTCTCACGCACGTCGGCGGTCTACGGCGCGTTCGTGCGGGTCGGGTCGCTACCCGTGCCGACCATCTCCGTGGTGGTGGGCGGTGCCGTCGGAGCCGGACTGAATCTGGCGATGGCCACCGACATTCTCATCACGACACCGGACGCGATTCTCGACAGTGGGTTCCTTGCGCGCAGCATCCATCCCGGTGGCGGACACCTGTCCCTGCTCGGGCGAGCGGTGGGCTGGTCGGCGACGATCGCCATGGCCGCCTGCGGACAGAGCCTCACCGGCGCCGAGGCGGTCGCGAAGGGTCTCGCGCACGCCGCCGTCCCCGCCGAGGAACTGCCCGCACTCGTCGACGGGCTGACCGGGCCGGCCGCACGCGATCCAGAACTGACACGTCGGATCATGACCAGCGCCCGACTCGAACTCGGTCCGCCGGCGGTCAGCTGGTCGTCGGCCCTGGAAATCGAACGCGGAGTGCAGATGTGGTCGATGTCCCGAAAGGGGCAGCAGGCCTGGTCGTCGCGGGGCCCGAAGCAGTGACGACCACCTCCTCGCCGCGGCGCTCGGTGACCGCCGACGAACTCGACACACTCCGGGCCGACGTTCGCGCATTCCTACGCGACCAGATCGACAGTGGCGGTTTCGTCCCCGATGTCGACAGCTGGATGACCGGATTCGATCCCGGCTTCAGTAGCCGCCTGGGCGAGCGTGGGTGGGTCGGTATGACCGTGCCGACCGAGTACGGCGGCCACGGCCGCACGCCGGTCGAACGTTTCGTGGTCACCGAGGAGCTGCTCGCACACGGCGCCCCCGTGGCCGCCCACTGGATCGCCGACCGCCAGATGGCACCGGGCATCCTCGCGAACGGAACCGAGGAGCAGAAGCGGCGATACCTGCCCGGGATCGCCTCCGGCACGATCTTTTTCGCCATCGGCATGAGTGAGCCGGACGCCGGTTCCGACCTGGCCGCCGTTCGCACGCGCGCCGTCGACAATGGTGACTCGTGGACGGTCAGCGGCACCAAGGTCTGGACCACCGGCGCCCACCTCGCGCACGCGATGGTGCTGCTGGCACGCACCGACGGCGTCCCCGATGACCGACAACAGGGGCTGTCCCAACTCGTTGTCGACCTCCCCCACCCGGACATCGAGATCCGGCCCATCCGGAGCATCGACGGGCAGGCGCATTTCAACGAGGTCATCTTCCACGACGCGGTCGTCGACAAGTCGGCGCTACTCGGCGAACGCGGCTGCGGCTGGGCCCAGGTCATGGGCGAACTCGCCTTCGAGCGTTCCGGACCGGAGCGGTACCTGAGCACGATGCCCCTGCTCCGCGCCTGGGCCGGCCAACTGCGTGCACATGGCGCGACACCCGAGCAACGCACGACACTCGGAACGCTCACCGCCGTGGCGTGGGCACTGCGCGGAATGTCGCTGCAGGTGGCCGATGAGCTGTCCGCGGGGGGCAAGCCGGATGTCCTCGCCGCGATGGTCAAGGACCTGGGCTCCACCTTCGAGGGTGATCTGGTCAATGCGATCCGCAGCTCCTCCGGGACCATCGCCCGCCGCGACGGAGGCACCCCGTTCGAGCGCCTGCTCGCGCAGAGTGTCCTACACACACCGGCGTTCACCCTGCGGGGCGGAACGAACGAGATCTTGCGCGGGATCGTCGCGCGTGGATTGGGGATTCGATGAGCGACCTGGCCGATGAATTGATCGCGGCGACCCGCTCGATGCTGGACCGCATCGACATCGACACCGAGACCCCCGCTCGGGGGGTGTCGGACGCACTCTGGGCTGCGCTCGTCGAGGCGGGCTTCACCTCGGTGGACGTCCCGACCGAGGCCGGCGGTCACGGATGCGACACCGCCGACGCGATCGCGGTGCTGTCCACGGTGATCGGGAGCGGCGCGCTCGTCCCGTTCATCGAACATGCGATGCTCGCCGCGTGGTTGTCCGGAACGACCGGACATGAACTCGGTCAGGGCACCGCGACGATCGGGGTGGCCGACGCCGGATTCGTCGTCGACGAATCCTTCGAGCCACTGCGCGTGACCGGCACCGTCCGCGACGTCGTCCACGTGTCCCCGGCGTCATCGCTCGTCATCCTTGTCCCCGAGACCGAGAACTCCGGCGCCCGCGTGGCGACCATCTCGCTGGCCCACGACGGCGTGTCGGTGACCGGAGGGAGCGACCTCCTGGGCGCCTCGATCGGCACCGTCACCCTGGACTCTGTCCCGGCGACCACTGCGGACTGCCTGGTCACCGCCGCCGACCTGAGACAGCGCGGTGCGCTCGTCTATGCCGCCGCGATGGCGGCAGCTGCCGGAACGGTCCGCGACCGGACCGTGCACTACGCCTCCGAGCGGACCCAATTCGGCAGGCCGCTGACCAAGTTCCAGGCGATCCAGCAACGACTCGCTTCGATGGCCGCATCGACGACCATGATGGAGATCGCGTGTCGCCGGGCCGCCGCGGTGGCGTCGAGTGATCCGCGACCCGCGCGAAGTGCCACTGCGGCAGCGAAAGTCGTCACATCGCTCTACAGCCACGAGGTCGCTGCGGCGAGTCATCAGATCCACGGTGCCATCGGCTTCACCTCCGAGCACCCGCTCGGACGCTCGACCACCGCGTTGTGGGCGTGGCGCGACCGCTACGGCACCGAGCACGAGTGGGCGGACGTGATCGCCGCACAGATCCTCGACGACGATTCCGACCCGTGGGACCTGATCACGGGAACCGCAACTACTTCGGGCACCGAACCCGTATCGACAGAACGGACTTCGTAGTGAGCACGACGATTTCAGTCGGCGACGACACCGCGCCGGAGCCGACGCCCGCGGTCGACCCGCGGGGGGCGTGGCGAACCGCCGACACCACCGAGGACAACGGTGTACTGACCGGCGTCCGCGTCCTCGATCTGAGCCGGGTGCTCGCCGGGCCCTACTGCGCGCAGACGCTCGCCGACCACGGTGCCGAGGTGATCAAGGTCGAGGCTCCCAGCGGTGACGAGACCCGCGGTTGGGGACCGCCGTTCGTCGACGACGGCACCAGCAGCGCCTACTACAACAGCCTGAACCACAGCAAAGAGAACATCTGCCTGGATCTGCGGACCGAGGAAGGACGCGCGATCCTCGCCGACCTTCTCGCGGGGGCCGACGTGGTGATCGAGAACTTCAAGGCGGGCACCATGACCCGCTGGGGCTTCGATTACGAGACGGTCCTCGCCGAGCGGCATCCCGGCCTGGTGTACTGCCGCATCACCGGCTTCGGCGTGGACGGACCTATGGGCGGCCTTCCCGGTTACGATGCGGTACTCCAGTCGTTCGGCGGCCTGATGAGCATCAACGGTTACCCCGACGGCAGTCCGCTGCGCGTCGGCGTCCCCATCGTCGACATCGTCGCGGCGAACATGGCGGTGAGCGGCATCCTGCTGGCTCTGCTCGCGCGCGAACGCAGCGGGCGCGGACAACTCATCGACATGACCCTGCTCGACTCGGTCATCTCGCTTCTCCATCCCCATGCGGCGAACTGGATTGCCGGCGGCGGAGTCCCGCAGCGCACCGGGGACTTCCATCCCACCGTCGTGCCGTATCAGGTGTTTCCCGCCCGCGACGGCGACTTCTTCGTCAGCGCCGCCAACGACCGGCAGTTCCGGTCGCTGGTCGAGACACTCGGCGTCGCACATCTCGCCGACGACCCGCGCTTCGCCTCGAACAAGGACCGCTATGCCCACCGTGAGATCCTCGCTGCCACATTGGGAGAACGCATCGCCGAGCACGATCGCGCCGACCTCGCGGCCCGGTTGGAAGCCGCGGGGGTGCCCGCCAGTTCGGTGAACACCATCGACGAAGCTCTCACCTCGGCGCAGGTCCGGCACCGCGGGTTGTTTCTGGAGACCGACACCTATCGTGGTGTCGGCGTGCCGATCTCGTTGAGCGACGCAGGCCACCGGCCTCCACGTCCGGCGGCGGCCAGGGGTGCGCACACCGGCAAGGTCCTCGAAGCCATGGGATACGACGCCGAGCGGTTGTCGATGCTCCGCACGGCCGGGGTGTTCGGTGAGGCATGACCGGAGTTGCGATGGGCGACGGCTCGGGCAAGCCCGCGGTGTCACGCGCGGCCACTCGCGTGGTCGCCGAACTCGAGCGGATGATCGTCACCGGCGAACTGCTTCCCGGACAGCCGATCCGACAAGAATTGATGGCCGAGCGCCTCGGTGTAAGCCGGCTGCCCGTCCGTGAAGGACTCCGCCAGCTCACCTCCGAAGGACTCGTTCAACATGAGCACAATGTCGGCTACACCGTCGCGCGGCTGAACCAGTCGGAGTTCGACCAGATCTACCTCATGCGAGCCGCTCTCGAGCGTGAGGTCCTGGCCGTGCTGCCCAGACTCGACGATGCCGCGCTCGACGAGATCAGCGAACTCCGCGACCTCGTCGCGGAAGCGGCCGAGGCCGCCGACATCCTCGAGATGCGACTGCGCAACCAGACGTTCCACTTCGCGGTCTTCGAACGGTCGCCCCTGTCCCTGGTGGTCGCGGAGCTGCGGCGGCTCTGGAACCTGGCCATGCCCTATCACGCCGCCTATCTGTACGACGCCGACGTACGACGCAAGGTGTGCGCCGAGCACGACGACATGGTCGAGGCACTCGTCGCCGGTGACAACAACCGATTGATCGAGCTGATGAACGTCCACCGCAAGGGCGGTGAGACGAGCACGGGCGTGATGCTGAACGCCACGTCACCGAGACACTCGGGCGAGCGACCGAACCTGTGACGCCCCGTCGACGACCACACCCGAACCCCCGCAGTCGCCGGGCAACCTGCTGCACAACATGACCGAGGTGACACCAGAGATGATCGCGAGTACACCGCACGACGCCGGCCCGCCCTGGGATCCGGACGTCGCCGTGATCGTTGACCGGATGATCGCGGCAGGCGCCCCCGCGTCATGGCAGCGCGGCGTCGAGAAGACCCGGGAGATGCTCGAATCGATAGTGCGGCCACCGGGTCCGGACATGGCCTCGGTGGAGGACGCGACCGCCGACGGCCCACACGGGCCGATTCCGTTGCGGATCTACCGCCCCCACGCCGCGCCGGCCGTCGGTGCGGCCGCGCTGGTCTGGTATCACGGCGGCGGCATGATCATGGGTTCGCTCGACTCCTTCGACCGACTCGCGCGCGATGTGGCCGATGCCACCGGCGCGGTCCTGATCAACGTCGACTATCGCCTCGCTCCCGAACATCGTTATCCCGCAGGCAATGACGATGCCTATGAGGCACTCGAATGGACACACCGCCGCTCGGAGGATCTCGGCGTCGACCCATCGCGAATCGGGGTCGGTGGCGACAGCGCCGGAGGCGGACTCGCCGCATCCACCGCTCTACGCAGCCGGAACACCGGTGGCCCTCGGATCGCCCAGCAGGTGATGTTCTACCCGGGTGTCGCACGCCGCGAGGACACCGCGTCGATGCGCGAGTTCGGCGACAGCGTGTTCCTCACCGCCGAGGACATCGACTGGATGAAGAACATGTACCTGGGTGAGGACCCCTCGCGGGACGACGAATACGGCACGCCGGCCATCGCCGAGAGCCTGGCCGGTCTCCCGCCGGCGATCATCGCCGTCGGACACGGCGACCCGATTCGCGACAGCGTCGAGCGCTACGGCGACCGGCTGCGCGGTGCGGGAGTCCAGGTCGCACAACTGCGGTATCCCGGTGTCGGACATGGGTTTGCGATGCAGACCGCGTCGGTGGCGCGGGCTCGCCTGGCGATGGCCGAGGTCGGCGCACTGGTCGCCGCGCGATTCGCCTCCCAGACGTCCTGACGTCGGGAGGCGAATCGGTGTCGCGCAGAGCCGGTGGCAGCGAGGAGGGTCAGGCCCGAACCGGCGCCAGCAGCTTCTTGAGTGGCACCGACGTATCGGCCAGCATCGCCGCGGACGGACGGAACCCCCGAGCAAGGGCCGACCGGAGCGCGACGAAGTCGGCCGGCGAGTTCAGACACTCGGCCGCAACCAACGCGTCGTCGGTGAAGTACAGCGCTACGCGGCGACGCGGACGTTCGGGATCGACCCGTACGAGCACCGATGTGTGCCCGCCGATGAGTCCCACGATCTGCAGTTTCTGATCGCCCTGATCCGACCAGAACCACGGCGCGCCGCGCGGCGGGACCTCTATGCCGGCGATCACGCTCGCCGCGGCGGCTGCCTGTTCGGTGGCGTTGTCGACCGATTCCAGTCGGAATCGCCGACCGCTCTCGGAGACATGGATGGTGCAGTCGCCGATGGCGAGTGTCTGTCCGTCCGACGCAAGGCAGTTGCCGTCGACCACGACACCGCCATCGGTGTCGAGACCGAGCTGATCGGCGATCTCGGTGCGCGGACACGCTCCTACGCCGACGAGAACCGTTGCGGCTCGGATCAACCGACCGTCGTCGAGGCGAACCCCGATCAGACGTCCGCCGTCGGCGACGATCTCGACCGGCACGGCTCCCAGTTCGACGTCGGTCGCCATCGCCCGGTGGGCGGAGAGCAGGGTCTCGGCTGTCGACGGCCCGACCGCCCGTGCGAGCAGACGGTCGCCTGCTTCGATCACCGTGATGTCGGCACCGAGTCCGCGGGCGGTGGCGGCGACCTCGAGCCCGATGAAACCCCCGCCGATCACCGCAACCGGACCCCGTGCCACTCGCGACAGCAGGCGATGCGCGTCGTCCATCTCTCGGAGCACCAAGACGTCGGGATGGTCTGCCCCCGGCAGGTCGAGGGTTCGTGCGCGCGCCCCGGTCGCCAGGACCAGTCGGTCGACCGAGAGTGTCTCCCTACGGTTCTCGCGGATCATCTCGAGCATGTAACCGCCCTCGGCGCGCGCGGCCCCGGTGACCTCGGTCCCGGTGCGAAGCTCGATCCGGTTGTCACGGTAGTACGCGGGATCTCGCAGCAGCACCGAGTCCGCGGAGACCTCCCCCGTGAGCATCGCCTTGGACAGCGGCGGCCGCTGGTACGGCAGGTGGGTCTCCTGCGAGATCAGCGTGATCTCTCCGGTGTATCCGACCGCCCGTAACCGGTCGGCGAGGTGCACGGCGGCGTGCGAGGCGCCGACCACCGCAACACTGCGCGGGGTAGACGCCTCGGAACCGGTGAAGTGGTCAGGTCCGACGGTCACGTCAGACCTGCTCGTCCGGAATGGTGACATGAACATCGACGCCCTCGGACAGGATGAGCTGACAGGAGAGTCGCGAGTTCTCCTCCCGATCCGAGGCCGTGCACTCCAGCATGTCGTCCTCGTCCTCACCCGGTGCGGCGAAGTTGTCCATCTCGGCCGCGTCGAGGTAGACGTGACAGGTCGCACACGACAGCGTCCCGCCGCATTGACCGACGATCCCGGTGACGCCGTGACGGACTGCTGTCGCCATCACCGAGTCACCAACCGATGCGTCGATGATCTTCTCGGCGCCGTCTGGTTGTGTGTAGAACACCTTGGGCACGAGGTCCTCCTACCAGGTGACGGGGAGGTTGGTGACCGGCTGAGTGAGGTTGGTGTCGTCGACGACGACCTCGCCGGCGAGTCTCAACTCCGGGAAGCGCTTGAACAGTTCGGCGAGACCCACCTGCATCTCCATCCGTGCCAGCGGCGCGCCGAGGCAGTGGTGCAGTCCGTAACTCAGGGTCAGATGCGGATTGTTGGGACGGGTGACGTCGAAGGGCTCAGCATCACTCTCGATCACGATCCCGTCGTGATTGGTGGATGCCGGGTCGACCAGGACGGCCTCGCCTTCGGCGATGAGGTGCCCGTCGATCTCCACATCCTCGGTGGCGACGAACGGTACCAAACCGCTCCCCCCGGCGATCTTGTCGTCGATGGCGAAGCGACCGAAACGAAGCACCTCTTCGACGGTCGTGGGTGCCAAACCGTCCGGGTCACCCAAGAAGACCTTGAGCTGATCGGGGTTACGCAACAACGTCAGTACGCCCAAGCAGATGAAGTTCGCGGTGTTGTCGAATCCGGCGATCACGAGAAGCATCGCGATGGGCAGGATTTCGCCGTCGGTGAGGCTGTCGTCCTTGTCGCGGGCATTCGCGAGGTCGCTGATCAGATCCTCGCGCGGGTCCTGTCGGCGTTTCTCGATCAGCTCGACGATGTATCCGAACAGCTCGGCCATGTTCGACATGACCTCGTCCTCGGACATGTTCGAGGTGGACAAACTCGCCGAACTCCACTTCTGGAATTTCGCCCGGTCCTCCGGGGGCACCCCGAGCAGGTTCGAGATCATCTGGATCGGGAGCGCGACAGCGTATTCGGAGACGAGATCGACGGGGTCGAGGTTCTCGCTCCTCTTGTCGATCATCGCATCGATCAGCTGGTTGGCATACTCGATCGCCGAATCCCGCATGGCCTTGACCCGCTTCGGGGAGATGGACCGCTGCACCAGCTTTCGCAACTTGGTGTGGTGGGGCGGGTCCTCGAACTGAAGGGTCGACTTCAGGAAGTCGGGAAATTCGACGAAGTACGGGACCACCCGCTCGCCGGTGCGGAACGGCTTGCGGACGAACCGTCCGTCACCGAGCATCTCGCGGGCAGCTGCGTTGCGGTGGATGACCCAGACGTCCCCGCCGTAGGGCATCGTCATCTTCGTCATCGGGCGATCGGCGGCGATCGCCCGGTACCGCGCGGCAGCCTCGTTCGGCGGAACGGCGGCGAACGGATACTCGGTGTTCGTCGTCGGGGTGGCTTCGGTTGTGCTCATGTCGGTACTCCAGAAATCGGGGCTGTTCGGACGGTCAGGAGACCGGCATCTGGGCGGGTGCGACGATCTGCGGGATCGCGTCGGGGGTGACGGCCATGATCTGTTCCCACTGCTCGGCGACGGTCTCGACTGTGAGCGAAGGATCGTGGATGCCCACGGTGTTGACGAGGGCGAGCCGGTTCACGATGCCGCCGGCGACGTTGAACACCTCTCCGGTCGTCTCGCACGACGGGTGTACCAGGAACGCGGCCACCGGGGCGACGTGCTCTGGGAGCAGCTGAGTTCGCATGTACTCCATGATTTCCGGCGAGAGCGTGTCAGCGGCGGCTTCGGCCATCCGGGTACCTGCGCCGGGGGCAATGGCATTCACCTTGACGCCCGCTTCGAGGCCCTCGAGCGCGAGGTTGCGGGTGAGGCCGAACAACGCGCCCTTCGACCCGCCGTAATGCGACATGCCGGGGTTTCCCAGCATTGCCTGCGAGATCGTGTTGACCACGCGCGGGGCCGGAGACTCGAGCAGATGCGGCCACGCGGCGCGCAGCAGCCGCATCGGTCCGAGGTAGTGCACGTCGAGGTGGCGCTGGTACTCCTCGTCGGGCACGTCACGGAATGGTGCCGCCCGCACGATTCCCGCGTTGTTGATCACGGCGTCGAGCCGGCCGAAGTTCGAGATCGCGGCGGCGACGAGCGCGGTTGCACCCTCGTCGGTCGTGATGTCGGAGTTCACCGCGACCGCCTTGCCGCCGGCAGCGGCGATCTCCGCGACGACGTCGGCGGCCGGATCACCCGATTCCACCCCGGAGCCGTCCGTGGTCGAGCCGAGGTCGCCGACCACGACCGAGGCGCCGCGCGAGGCCAGCAGGAGCGCATGAGC
The DNA here is from genome assembly GCF_042743165.1 of Gordonia sp. NPDC058843. Lineage (NCBI taxonomy): Bacteria > Bacillati > Actinomycetota > Actinomycetes > Mycobacteriales > Gordoniaceae > Gordonia > Gordonia sp. NPDC058843. The sequence goes on along the minus strand of NZ_JBHYNC010000002.1, from coordinate 41,127 downwards.
GCGGCCGATGCCGCGACCCGCGCCGGTCACGATCACGACGCGATCGGTGAAGTCGAGTTGTGCTGTCATTTGTCGTCCTTGCCTGGGTCGAAACGGTGGAGATCGGTGGGGTCGAAGCGATGAGAGTTCCCTGCCGGGGTGCCCGGGTCACGGGCGCGTCTGGCCGCCGTGGTTCTTGACGTCGGCGACGAAGATCCCGCCGAGAGCTTCACGGGCGGACTTCTCGAAGTCGAAGACCTCGTACCCGACCGTCATGTAGAGCGTGCTGCGATCGGGTCCGCCGAGCAGGCACGCGGACGCAATACCCCCCTCGAGGGGCATCGGGACTGCGTCGGTCAGACCGTCCTCGGTGAAGCGGGCGACGTAACCGCCACCCGGCATGGCTGCCCAGACCCCGCCTTCCTCGTCGAGCCCGATGCCGTCCGGCATGAACGGGCAGGTGGCGAAATCCCGTGCATTCGATAGGGTTCCGTCGGAGGTGCGGTCGATCACGGTGATCTTCTGCGCCATCACCTCGGCCACGAAGAGCTTGGTGCCGTCGGCGCTGATCGCGATACCGTTGCCGCAGTTCATCTCCGGGATGCCCGCGGGTTTCGAGACGGTGCCGTCGGGGTCGACGACGATCAGCGGCGAGGTGATCGGGGTCTCCCCCTGGAAGATGTCGAAGCCGAGTTGGGTGATGTACGCCCGGCCCTCGGCGTCGACGACCATGTCGTTGACAGCCTTGATCGCGAACTCGCTGACGTCGGCGTACTCGGTGAGATCGTCCGGCCCGTTGCCGCCGTGGACGAGGACCTTCTGCTCGTGCATCGAGTTCACGATGAGGCGTCCGTCCGGCAGCCATCCGAACCCGCCCAGGACGATGGGGACGTCGGTGTTCGCGGCCCGCCCGGTGGCGTCGACGACCACGGTCGCGTTGCCCTCGGCGTCGAGGGTCTTGAGCGTCCCGGTGTACATGTCCGAGAACCAGAAGGCACCGTCGTGCCAGCGCGGGCATTCCGGCCAGGAGTACCCGGTCGAGATCTTGCGGGCCTCGAAGGTGGGCGCGTCCGCGGCGGCAACGGCCGCTGCGACGGTATCGACGGGACTGGTCATCGGTGAACCTTCCGTGGGGTCGAACTGTTGACAACTGTTGTGCGAGAGTCGGTGAGCGTCCCGGCGGTCGGCGGCGCGGGCCGTCACGGCGTGATCCGTTTCCGCCGCCCCCGGTTGCTCTCGACGTTCGGTTCGCGTCGCCCATACCCCGCCCGACTTGTCGCCGGAAACCGTGAACTGGGTCACAGGGATGCGCACGGGACGAACACTAGGTGCTTGGCGGCGGGGCGGCCGGGGGCGTCCCATTCAGTGGACGCCGACCGCCGCCCCGCGCCGCTTGGAACCGTTCAGTCGGGGACGGTCTCGGGGTAGACCTGCGCGAACCACGCTCGCTGTTCGTCGTCGAAGGTGCCGAGTTCCATCGCCCGCCGGCCCCAGGCCTTGATCAGATCCAGGAAACTCGTGACGTCATAGACATCCCGCTGTTGCGAGAACTTCCCGTCTCCCGCGTAGGTGAGAACGCTGATGTGCGGTGCATCGAAGCGACTTCCGTCACCGGGATCTCTCATCACGTTGTCGAGTCGCGCCACGATCGTCCCGTTGGTCTCGTCGATGACGTGCCAGTACTCGGGGAAGCTCTCGGTGTGCGAGCCCGGGAACGTCGCGAGGCTCGGTTCGGCCCACGCCCAGATTCCCTCCTTGCCCTTCAGTTCCCCCGCCATCTGCTCGTGATAGACGACATCGTCGGTGAACAGGTCGAGGAAGTCCCGCCAGCTCCCCTCCCCCGAACCCGCACGATTGATGGTGGCGAACCACGTCTGATACGCGTCTTCGAGTTCCTGTCTTGTCCATGTGTTTGCCATACGTCGGACGCTATTTCCGGAGGTCCGCTCGCCGCGGCCCCGGTGTCCGGTCACCGGGAGAAAACGAACGACGTTCTCGCAGCGCAGACTTCGGCATCGAGTCCTGTCCCGGTCAGCGGAAGTGTCGCTCGACGCCGACCGTCCCCCGCGATCGAATGCACTGGTCACCAGCACGATGTCATTCTCCTCATCCGACAAAGCGGAGGGCCAATCCGTGTCGTCACTTCCGTACTCAGACAACAACAGTCAGATTCAACCCGCAGTCGTCAATTCCTGGCGAGCTCCGGGATGGTCGCCTCGAGTCTGCTTAGGGCTCGCCGCGATCGTGGCACTCCTCGAGGTCTGCTCCATTTCCTACATGATGGTCTCGACAGCGCTACCCGCCATCAGTCGCAGCTTCCAGACCACGCAAACAGCGTGGATGGTGACAGCGTTCATGCTGGCCGGCGCAGTGGTGTCGCCCATCGTGGCCAAGCTCGCGGACCTTCATGGCAAACGATTGATGTTGCTTGTCTCTATGGCGATCGCCGCGCTGGGCGCACTGGTTTCGGCGGTGGCGGCAAACTACGCGATGATGGTTGCCGGACGTACCCTCTTCGGCTTCTTCGTCCCGTGCATGTTCCTGAGCTACCTACTCATCCGCGATGTGTTCCCGGCCCGCACCGTTCCTCTTGCCATCAGTATCGTCACCAGCGGCCTGGGACTCGTAGCGATTCCCGCACCGTTTCTGACCGGTTGGCTGATAGACACCTTCGGTTTTCGCAGCATCTTCTGGTTCATGTTGTGCGCAATGGTGCCGTCCGCCGCCCTGGTGCGCCTGATGGTCCCGGAATCTCCGGTGCGCGTGCACGCGCGAGTCGACACGACTGGGGCCGCCCTGCTCGGCGCCGGTATCGCGGGCGTTCTCGTTGCAGTGAGTTTCGGCCCTTCGTGGGGTTGGGCATCGGGCCCGACGCTGGCGTTCCTGCTCGGCGGAATCGCCCTTCTGTGCGGATGGTTCATCTCCTCCCGCGTGCTGCCCGAGCCGCTGATCGACACATACGTGCTCGCGCGACGACCCGTGCTGCTGACGACGTTGATCGCCGGTGTGGTTTATGGCGTCTCCGGACTCACCGGCGTGTTGCTACCGCTGTTGATCATGACTCCACCGTCCCTCCAACTGGGATATGGCTGGGGTTACGACACCACGACCTACGGCATCTACAAACTTCCCGTCGTCATCGCGATTGTGGTGGGCGGTCTACTCGTCGGCTGGCTGGTGACGCGCGGCCTTCGTCCGCGCCTCACTGTTGTTGTCGGGCTTGCGCTCAGCGCGTGCGGATTCGGATTGTTGGCTGTCGACCATCACTCGTTGCTGACCATCGTGATCGGCGCCGGACTATGCGGATTCGGGCAGGGAATGGGATACGCATCCGTCCCCAATCTCCTCATCGAATTCGTCGATCCCAGACACCAGGCGACAACGGCAAGCGTGATGTCGGTGAACCAAGGAGTGTTCACTGCCGTCATCACCGTGGTGGTATTCGCGGTACTGAACAACTCTCACATAGCCGTGGTGGCCGAGGGCGCGAGTTTCTACGACTCGTCCGGATTCACCACGGTTTACCTCTTCATCGCCGCAGTCGCGGTGGCAGGGCTGCTGATGGCGCTGACATTGCCGAGACCGGTAGGCGCTGCCCACCGTGATCTCGCTTCGAATCACGCTGACAACTGACCAGCAACAGCTCGGGATCGGAAGGGTGACCCGCCCATGCGAACGTTCACCAGCCTCGACGAGATGAGATCGGCCATCGGGGAAGAACTCGGTCCCACCGCCTGGCTGGAGATCTCGCAGGAACGCATCGATGCGTTCGCGAACGCGACCGGCGATCACCAATGGATTCATGTCGATCCAGACAGGGCGGCGGCGGGCCCATTCGGGACCACCATTGCACACGACAATCTGACCATGTCGTTGCTGTCGTCGCTGATCGGAGGCATCTTCGCGATCGAAGGTCCGAGGCTGACACTGAATTACTGAATCAACAGCCTTCGGTTTCCGAACCCGGTCAGAGTGGGCGCTCGTGTCCGCGCGAACGCGGTGTTCACCTCGGTCGAGGAAACACCGAAGGGCGTCCGACTGATCATCACCACCAGGGTTGAGATCGAGGGTGAGACCGAACCGGCCTGTGTAGCCCAGAATCTGCGGCTCCTGATCTTCTGAGGGAATCGACGAGACCGTAGGCGAATAGCGCTTTAGGACAACGAAAAGGGACCGTGATGACAACTTCGACACACTCGGCAGTCGACTGGATAGGTCGCGATCTGGGCTCGCGCACCGTGCACTGGGACGAACGCGACGCGATCTTGTTCGCATTGGCTGTCGGTGCGCGCGCCGATGATCTCGACCTCGTGTACGAGCGGGAGCTCCGCGTGCTCCCGACCTTCGGACTCACCCTCGGTCAGTGGGCCCCGGACGAGCTCGGCTCACAGGGAGCGTTTCCCGTCGGGACGTCGCTTCACGGCTCCCAGCAGCTCATCGTCCACGACGAGCTGCCGCCCGCGGGTCAGGCGACGCTTTCCGCACGAGTCGACAACGTGTGGGACAAGGGTTCGGCGGCGATCTTCGACGTCAGGGTGAGCTGTGATCACTTCACCGCCGTGTGGTCCATCTTCGCCCGGGTTGCGGCGGTTTCGGTGGCGACCGCGGGCCGGGTGTGGCTGTCGCCGAGGCACTCTCACCCGCAACCTCGGTGCGCACCGCTGAGAACGCAGCGGCGCTCTACCGACTGTGCGGGGATCGTCACGCAATCCATATCGACCCGGCGGCCGCACGTGCGATCGGCCAGGACCGTCCGATCCTGCACGGCCTGGCCACCCTCTCCACCTCGGTCGTGGCACTGGCGCGGCATCGTGGCGCTCATCCCGCCGATCTGGCCTCGCTCTCGGGACGTTTCCGGTCGGTGGTTCTTCCGGGCGACGAGCTTCGAATCGACGTCACCGACTCCCCGACAGACGGGTTCGTCGTGTCCGGACCTCAGGGAGTCGTGATCGACAACGCGGTCGCCACCTTCGGGCGCTGACCGGAGGGCTTGGGCCGGCGATGCGATCGCCGGCCCAAGCCATGATGACGGATCGGGTCTATCCACCGATTGTCGAGTCCACCGGGTTCTTTCGGAGTCTGTCACCTGTGTCGGAGTCCTCGATCGACAGACCTTTTGCATCAATCCTCGGGAGCAATCGGTCGAGCTTGGCCGGCAGCCACCACGACCGGTTGCCGAACAGCGCGAGCGTTGCGGGCATGATCAGCATCCGCACGACGAATGCGTCGGTGAGTACACCGACGGTCAGCGCGAGAGCGATGGAGCCGACGAGGCTGTCGCCGCTCAAGCAGAATCCCGCGAAAACTGCGGCCATGATCGCCGCCGCTGCGACGACGACCGGACCCGACCGCGAGAAGCCCTCGATGATTGCTTCCTTGGTGTCCAGACCACGGGAGTGTGCCTCGTGGATCCTGGAGCCCGGCACTGGCGATGTACGGCAAAGGACCGCCGGGGATCGTCACTGCTGGCCGGCGATGACGTCCTCGGGCGCCCAGACCGCGCGCATGCTCGTGATCGTGAGATCGTCATCGAAGGTCATGACATCGATGGGCTCCACGACAACCGTCTGGCCGGGCAGATGCGAGGTGACGCGGAAGTGGAAGGCCGCGGTCAACCCGCCGGATCGGACGGTCAGCAACTCCGCAGTCGAATCGATGGAGTCCAGCGCGCTGTAGAACTTCTCGATCTGCGCTCGACCGACCTTGATCTCGGAGCCGACCGGATCCTCAAGCGTCGCATCCTCGGCATACAACGCGGCGATCTCGGCCGACGTACCGGTGCTGACTGTTGCTACGTACCCGGCAACAGCATCACGGATCTCATTGGTTGAGGGAGACATGAAACTCCTGTCGAATCGTTTCGCGCATCCACCACGGCCTCTGCGCGACCCCATGGAAGGGCTCACGTCATCGAATCAGCGGGTTCGGCCCGACGACAGACCGTCGTCCGCTGAACGGGACATCACCGCCGGCCCTCCCAACGCACACTGGATGATCGACGGCGCACAGTCGACGGATCCGAACGCACGGTCGACGGAAACGGGTGCACGGTCGACGGGAACGGGGTGCACCCCTGGCGCCCCATTTCTGAAACGTGTTCTAATTCAGGTAGAACACGTTCCACCTGCGCGCACGAAGGGGACCCCATGGCCGGCTCGACCGAACCAGAACAGACCAGTACCCAACCCGAGACCCCTGGACCCGAGACCTTCGACGTCGTCGTCGTGGGCGCCGGCGGCGCGGGCCTGAGCGCGGCGATCACCGCAGCTCAGAAGGGCTTGTCGACGGTCCTGATCGAGAAATCGCCGTACTGGGGCGGTTCGACGTCGCGATCGGGCGGCGGCGTCTGGATCCCGAACAACTCGGTGCTGCGTCGTGACGGCGTGACCGACACCCCCGACAAGGCACGCGAGTACGTGCACGCGATCATCGGCGAACACGCACCGGCCGATCGCATCGACGCCTACATCGACCGCGGGCCCGAGGCCCTCGACTTCCTGATGGCACATGCGCCCCTCGACCTGGAGTGGGTGAAGAACTATTCGGACTACTACCCGGAGGCACCCGGGGGCCGCATCGGCGGCCGCTCGGTGGAACCGCGCCCGTTCGACGCGCGTCGCCTCGGGGACGACCTGAAGACCCTGCACCCGCAGTACACCAAGGCACCCCTGAACATGGTCGTGCTGCAGTCGGACTACCGCTGGCTCAACACCGGCCTGCGTCATTGGCGCGGTCCGCTGCGGATGGCCAAGGTCGGCAGCCGGTTCTTCTGGGCCCGCAGTCGCGGCAAGAAGCTGATCGCCATGGGCGCCGCGCTGGCCGCGGAGCTCCTTCTCGGTGTCCGCGAGGCGGGCGTCCCGATCCGGCTGAACACGGGCCTCGCCGACCTCATCACCGAAGACGGCCGCGTCGTCGGAGTGATCGCCGAGTCCGACGGCAAGCGCGTCGAGATCCGCGCCCGCCACGGCGTGATCCTCGCCTGCGGCGGGTTCGAGCACAACGACGAGATGCGCAAGAAGTACCAGCGCGATCCGATCGGCTCGGAGTGGACCACCGGCGCACCGACCAACACCGGCGACGGCATCACCGCCGGCCTCAAGATCGGTGCTGCGGTATCCCTGATGGACGACGCCTGGTGGGGTCCGACGATCCCGCTGCCGCGCGGTCCGTGGTTCGCGCTGTCGGAGCGAGCGGTCCCGGGAACGTTCATGGTCAACACACGCGGACAGCGCTACATGAACGAGTCCCTGCCGTACGTCGAGGCGGTGCACCAGATGTACGGCGGAGAGTTCGGCCAGGGCGAGGGTCCCGGCGAGAACGTGCCGTCGTGGCTCGTCTTCGACCAGCGGTGTCGCAACCGCTACCTCTTCGCCGGGATCAACGCCCGACAGCCGTTGCCCAAGAAGTGGTACGAGTCGGGTGTCGTCGTCAAGGCCGACAGCATCGCCGAGCTCGCCGAGAAGATCGGTGTACCGGCCGACGCACTCACCGCGACCACCGAGCGGTTCAACGGCTTCGCCCGCAAGGGTGTCGACGAGGACTTCGGCCGTGGCACAAGCGGTTACGACCACTACTACGGCGACATCACCAACAAGCCCAACCCGAGCCTCGGTGAGGTCAGCAAGGGCCCGTTCTACGCGGTCAAGATGGTCCCGGGCGATCTCGGCACCAAGGGCGGTCTGAACGCGGATGCCTCGGGTCGCGCGCTGCGGGCCGACGGATCGGTCATCGAAGGCCTGTACGCGGCCGGCAACACCAGCGCGCCGGTCATGGGACACACCTACGCCGGCCCGGGAGCGACCATCGGACCCGCGATGGTCTTCGGTTACCTCGCCGCCACCGACATCGCCGCCAAGGCGACCGCGTCCACGGGAGTCTGAGCCATGCCCATCGATCTCTCCGTCGCCCTCGGCGCCGAACTGCCCGAGGTCAGCTTCGAGTGGTCGGCCTCCGACGCCGCCCTGTACAACCTCGCGGTCGGAGCCGCTTCGGACCCGATGGACACCACCGGGCTCGAGTACATCCACGACTCGACGCCGAAGCTGCTTCCCACCTTCGCGACCGTGGCCGCCGGTTTCCACACCACCGAACCCCCGAAGGTCTCGTTCCCCGGCATCGACATCGACCTCGCCAAGGTCGTCCACGGCAGCCAGCAGGTCACCGCGTACCGGCCCCTCCCGGCCAGCGGTAAGGCGACCACCCGCACCCGGATCGCCGAGATCCAGGACAAGGGCTCGGCGGCGGTGATCGTGCAGGAATCGGCGACCTCCGACGACGAGGGTCAGACACTCTGGACCTCGCGCTCGTCGATCTTCGCCAAGGGCGAGGGCGGCTTCGGCGGTGAACGCGGTACGTCGTCCAAGGTCGACTACCCCGATCGCGCGCCGGACCATCGGCTGACGGTGGCGACGCTCCCGCAGCAAGCTCTGCTCTACCGGCTGTGTGGCGATCGCAACCCCCTGCACTCCGACCCCGAGTTCGCCTCCCGCGCCGGCTTTCCCCGGCCGATCCTGCACGGCCTGTGCACCTACGGCACCGTTTGCCGCGCGATCGTCGACGACGTCCTCGGCGGCGACGTGACCGCGGTCGCCGACTACTCGGCATCGTTCGCGGGCGTCGTGTTCCCCGGCGAGACCCTCGCGGTCGAGATCTGGGAAGACGGCTCCCGGTTGCTGGCCACCGCCACCGTCGTCGAACGAGACGGCGCGAAGGCCCTCGGCAATGTGATCTGCGAACGTCGCTGAGTCCCGGAGCCACGACGACTCGGACGCAGCCCGGAGACGCTGTCTCGAGGGGCCAGTACGCTACACACGCGGACCGCGAGGCGGCCCGCAGGTTCCACGTCGCATATCCCCGAGGAGACGCCCATGAGCGATTCGCTGACGCCCCTACTCGCCGACAACCGCAGCGCATTGGTGACCGACCTCGTCGGTGTCATCGATGCCGAGGTGGCCGACCAGTCGGGTCTGAGCGGCGCTGCTGTGAAGACCGCCTACTCCGCGGTGCAGAAGGTGAAGCCCGGTGTCGTGCACAGCGCCACCGATCAGATGGCCGAGGACTTCCTGAAGGCGCTCGCGCCGTTCTGGGATTCCAAGCCTGCCGGTGTCGCCTTCGGCGATCACCTCTCGGCCAATGGCGATGCCGCGGCCGAGGCCCTGCTGTCGGTCACCGACGAGCAGGCACAGACCGCCAAGCCCGCGCTGGCGAAGGCGTACAACTCGCTACGCGGCAAGGGCAAGAAGTACGTCATCGCGGCACTGCCGCGCCTCGGTGCCGCAGTCGAGCGGCACGCCGCCTAGGAGTCGGTGCGCGCGTCGTCGGCGGTCAGGAGTCTCAGACCGCTGACGACGCGATGGCCACGAGGGCCACGACGACGCCGATGAGTGCGGCGAGCATCGACAGCACACGCCACACATGGACGCGGGCGGGCGAGATCTCGGTCCCGTTCGGGGCGACGTCTGGCGACGCGACCGGGGTCGCGACGGCGGGAGTAGCAGCGGCGGGGGTTCGTGCGATTCGGGGTGAGGCCATGACCTGTCACCACTTTCGGTTGTCCGGGGCGAACGGGGACCGGCGCGGTCTCGCGTTCGCCCGGTATCGGTACTGCAGTGATAAATGTGTCACAAGTTACGCGAGTAGCGTCGGCGCCCACATAGCGTGTCGCGATAACGAAATCGCAACACGATGCCGACCACGGCCCGGCGCCTTTCGCCGCACGCAGACCCCGAAAGCGCAGGACGCCGAATGAGATTACCGTCTGCCATCCGCCTCGACGCGAGGTCCGCCTGGCTCGTCCTCGTCGCCTGTCTGTCGGTCAGCATGGTCGTGGCCGCGATGGCGGCCCTCAACACCGCCCTGCCCGACATCGCGATCGACACCGGCGCCGACGCCGGTCAGATGACCTGGATCGTCGACGGCTACACCCTCGCGCTCGCGGCGCTGCTGCTCCCCGCAGGAGCGATCGGCGATCGGCTGGGACGCCGCGAAGTCCTGATCGTGGGCCTCCTGCTGTTCGGTCTCGCGTCCCTCGTCGCCATCTGGGTCGACAGCCCGACGCAACTGATCCTCGCGCGATGCTTCGCCGGCGCCGCAGCGGCGCTGATCATGCCGACCACGCTGTCACTCATCACGTCCGGTATCCCCGAAAGTCAACGCGCAGTCGGGATCAGCATCTGGTCGGCAATCGCCGGCGGTGGCGCCATCGCCGGCTTCCTGGTCACCGGCCTGCTCCTCGAGTTCTTCTCATGGCACTCGATCTTCATCACCTTCGCTGCGTCGTCGGCCGTCGCGGCCGGTCTGTGCCTGACCATCGGGACCTCGAAGGACAGCGACCCCAGCCGCTTCGACATCCCGGGAACCCTGTGTTCGGTCCTCGCCATCACCGGCGTGGTCCTCGGACTCCTCGAGGCGCCGCACCGCGGCTGGGCAGATCCGCTGGTCCTGGTCGGCATCGTGGGCGGCGTGGCGCTCGCCGCGGCATTCGTCGTCGTGGAACTGCGGTCGAAGTTCCCGCTGTTCGACGTCCGGCTCCTGCGCAACCGCGCCTTCGGATCGGGGTCCTTGTCGGTCGCGGTGCAGTTCCTGGCATCGTTCGGCATGTTCTACCTGCTGCTGCAGTTGCTACAGCTGGTGTTCGGTTACACCCCGCTGCAGTCCGCCCTCGCCCTGATGCCATTCGTGGCCGGGGTCGGCATCACCACCCTGATCGCGAACTGGCTTGCGGTGCGCCTGGATTCACTCAAGTTCGTCATTGCCGGCGGCGCCGTGCTGTCGGGTGTCGGGCTGATCCTCCTCGGTTCGTTCCGATACGAGAGCTACTGGGCGCTGGCCGGGGTCGTGGCGGTGATCGCCGTGGGCATCGGCCTGGCATCAGCGCCGGCGACCACGGCCATCATGTCCAACACCCCGCTCGACAACCAGGGCGTCGGCTCGGCAGTGAACGACACCGCCCGCGAGATCGGCGCGGCGATCGGTATCGCAATCGCGGGCAGCATCGTCGCCGCGGGGTATCAGTCGAGGATCGGCGAGACCGCGCAGCTGGCCCGTGATCAGCTGACCGCGGCCGGTCAGCAGCGCATCGCCGCCGGCGACACCGCAGGCGGCCAGGCCATGATCGCCGAGGCCGAGCAGGCCGGGACGCTGATCGAGCGATCCCTCGCCGAGTCGACGGTCGTCGTGGACAGGCTGTCCGGTCAGGCCGCCGAGCTCGCGGAGGCCATCGCCGAGGGCAGCCGGGATGCCTTCTACGTCCCGTTCGAGCACGCGTCGTTGGTCCTGGGCGCGATCATGCTGGTCAGTTCGGTCGCTTTGCTGTGGCTGACGCCCCGGCGCGTGGTCGAGGTGCCGCCGACCGTCGATGAAACCGGCCAGGAGCGCGACGACACCTTCGCCCGCGACTGACACCGACACCGGCTACCGGGTCACGTAGCCTGTCCCGGTGGTACTCACCGCGGACAGCGTCGCCGGCACCGTGGTGGGCGTCGCCGCCTTGCTCGTGGTGATCGTCGCGACCGTTGTCGCTCAGCGAATCCCGGCCGTGGTGGTGGCCGCGCCGATTGCCGGGCTGCTGATCGCGCTCGGTCTCGCCGACCTCGGGCAGGCCGCGGACGAGATCACCACGATGGCGCCGACGATCGGTTTCCTGGCGGCGATGCTGGTCGTCGCCGATGCCTGTGCCCGGGCGGGGGTGTTCACCTGGATCGGGTCGCTCCTGGCCCGCTGGAGCCGGGCCTCACCACATCGGTTGTTACGCATCGTCTTCCTCGCGGCGGCGGTGACGACCGCGGTGCTCAGCCTCGACACCACGATCGTGTTGCTGACGCCGGTTGCCGTGGCCACCGCGCGGCGGATCGGTGCGCGGGTGACCCCGGTGGCGTTCGCGAACGCTCACCTGGCCAACACGGCGTCCACGCTCATGCCGGTGTCGAACCTGACCAATCTCCTGGCGTTCTCCGCGACCGGGCTGAGCTTTCTCGGTTTCACCGGCGTGATGCTGGCGCCGTGGGTGGCCGCGATCGTCGTCGAGTACCTCATCTTCCGGGTCTACTTCGCCGACTCACTCGCACGCACGGGTCCTGCGTCCGGTTCGAGCCTCGACGAGCAACCGGCGGAGGATCCTCCTCGCCCCACCCTGATGCTGGCGATGCTGGGCCTGCTGCTGGTCGCCTTCGTCGTGACCGAACCGCTGGGCATCCCGCTGGCCGCGGTGGCCGGCGTCGGTGCGGTCGTGTTCACGGTGCCGCGACTGCTCATTGCCCCGCTGTCCACCCTGCGGGAGACCCTGACCGCCCTGAACATCCCGTTCCTCGGATTCGTGGCTGTGCTCGGTGTCGTCATCCTCCCGGTCCGGACCGGCCCGATCGGCGACTGGATCGGCGGGCTGATCCCGGGCGAATCCACATTGGTCGCGCTGCTGGCGGTCGCCGCGTTGGCCGCGATCCTCGCCAACCTGGTCAACAACCTGCCGGCGACCCTGCTGCTCATCCCACTCGTGGCCCACGACCCCGGCCTGGTTCTCGCGATGCTCCTCGGCGTCAACCTGGGCCCCAACCTCGCCTACTTCGGATCGCTGGCCAACCTCCTGTGGCGCGACATCATGCATCGCGACGGGTCGCACGAGGGCAGGGCCGCCCCGACCTCACGTGAGTACCTCCGACTCGGCGCCCTCACCGTGCCGGCGACGCTCGTCGTCGCGGTGGTCGCTCTCTGGGCCGTGCTGCGGTTCGCGCCTGTCGGTGGTTGAGCGGACCCGGCGCGCCACAACTCGCGCGGATTCTTACCATGACCACATGCTCGCCGCACTGTTGTCCTTCGTCGTCACCGCGACGCTGATCGTGCTGCTGCCGGGTCCGGACACGCTGGTGGTCTTGCGCGGGGTGGTGCGCGGTGGACGCCCGGAGGCACTGCGCACCGCCGCCGGCATCGTGTGCGGTCTGATGGCCTGGGTCACCGCAGCCGTGCTGGGTCTGTCGGCACTGCTGCAGGCCAGCGAGACCGGGTACGAGATCCTCAAGATCGTCGGTGCCTGCTACCTGGTGTGGATGGGCATCAGCTCGGTCCGCGCCCTCCTACGGGCCGCGCCCGACCTCGCCGCGGCTCACCGGGACGTGCCGCCCGCGGGGCGGAAGGCAGGCCTGCTGTTCTCCGGGTTCACCGCCGGACTGCTCACCAACATCCTCAACCCCAAGATCGGCATCCTGTTCATCAGCCTCCTGCCCGGCTTCGTGCCGGACGGTTACGCGATGGGATGGACGACCCTCGGGCTGGGGGCCATCTACATCGCACTGACCGCGGCGTACTTCACCGTGCTGGTGGGCGCCGCCGGGCGTATCGCGGGATGGCTCCAGAGCGCACGAATCCGCCGTCGCGTCGAAGCGATCGGCGGAGTCGCGTTGATCGGGCTCGGAGTGCGTCTCGCACTCGAGGGTTGATCAGACCGGGGCGGTCTCGTGCGCCGCGGCGGCGGCCTTGGCCCATCGGTAGTCGGCTTTGCCGGCCGGGGTCCGCTTGACCTCGTCGACGAAGACGACGGTGCGCGGGACCTTGTAGCGGGCGAGACTCTCGCGGCAGTGGTCCTGGATCTGCTCGAGCGACGGCTCGTCGGCCCCGTCGGCGACCTTGATCACCGCGGCAACGCGTTGCCCGTATCGCTCGTCGGGGACCGGGACCACCAGCGCGTCGGCGATCGCGGGATGCCCGTGCAGGGTTGCCTCGACCTCCTCGGCGTAGACCTTTTCCCCGCCGGTGTTGATGCACTGCGAGCCGCGTCCGAGGAAGACAATCGACCCGTCGGCCTCCACCGTGCCCATGTCACCCAGGATGGAGATCCGGGTTCCGTCGGCCAGCGTCGGGAAGGTCTTCGCCGTCTTCTCCTCGTCCTTGTAGTAGCCGAGCGGTACGTTGCCGATGCGCGCGATGTAACCGACCTCGCCCGAGCCGGGCTCGATCTTGTTGTGCCGTTCGTCGACGACCATCATCCGGTCGGTCGGCGGGACCTTCAGGTTCCCGTTCTCGTCCATCATGATCTCGCCGTCGTTGCCCGACTCCGACGCGCCGAAGTTGTCGCGCAGCACCAGATCCGGCTTCACCGCGAGCATCCGGTCACGCACGTGCTGCGACCAGATCGCACCGCCGGAGGTGATGGAGAACATCGACGACAGGTCGACGGCGTCCTTGCGCTTCTCGAGTTCCTCGACGAGCGGCATACCCATGGCGTCGCCGACGATGAGGATGATGTTCACCTTCTCCTTCTCGACCTCGGTGACGATGGCCTCCGGGTCGAAGTCCCGCTGGATGACCAGGCGCCCACCGAGGGTGAAGAAGGTGAACAGCGAGTACGACGCGGCGCCGTGCATGAGCGGAGCCGCAAGCAGGAAGGCGATGGGCGGGAAATCCTTGACCGCTGTACCGATCTCGTCGAGATCCTTCCGCGCTTCACCGTAGGGGTTGCCGCCGGAGAGGGGTTTGCGGAAGAAATCGTCGTGCTGCCACATGACCCCCTTGGGGTAACCCGTGGTGCCGCCGGTGTAGAGCAGGTACAGCTCTTCACCGTTGCGCGGCTCGAAGTCCCGGCCGCCCGGCTTGGACTCCGCGTCGGCGAAGGAGACGATCTCCACGGTGCGTCCGTCGGGCAGCGCGGCCGCCGCTGTCGCCAGCTCCTCGACGATGTCGCCGATCACGAACACCGTGCGCACGGTGGGGATCTCCGCGAGGAGTTCGGCGACACTGCGCTGATGCTCGGGCAGTTCGACGATGATCGCGCGGGAGTCGGAGTTGTCGAAGATGTACTGAAGTTCGGCGTTGGTGTAGCGGTAGTTCACGTTGACCGGAACCGCGCGGACCTTGAGGAGGCCGAGCAGGCTGGTCACGTGCTCGACGCTGTTCTTCAGGAACAGGGCGACGTTGTCGAACGCGCCCAGCCCCGCACCGGCGAACAGATGTGCCACCTGGTTGGACAGGGTGTCGAGTTCGGCGTAGCTGATCTGCCTGCCCTGATAGCTGAGCGCGATCCGCTCGGGCACCGAGTCGGCCACGGTCTCGAAGACATCGGCGAGGTTGAACTTCATCGTGCGCGCTCCTTGGACATACGGAGTGGATTGGTGGGGTTTCGCCAGCTGCTCACTGAGGTGCGAGGAGCGATAGCGGTCGACCATCTGCTCCCTGAGGTGCGAGGAGCGATAGCGGTCGACCATCTGCTCCCTGAGGTGCGAGGAGCGATAGCGACGAGCCTCGAAGGGTCGTCTGGGGTCATCGGATCGTCAGCTGTCATGCGGTCAGCACCAATCCGCTTGTCGGAACGCCGGTCCCGGCGGTGACGACGACCTTCTCCGCGTCCTCGACCTGGTTGACCGAGGTCCCGCGGATCTGCCGGACCCCTTCGGCGATCCCGTTCATCCCGTGGATGTAGGCCTCGCCCAGCTGGCCACCGTGTGTGTTCAGCGGCAACCGACCACCGACCTCGAGGGCTCCCGGTTCGCGGACGAAGTCCTTGGCCTCGCCGCGCCCGCAGAACCCCAGCTCCTCGAGCTGCAGGAGCGTGTACGGGGTGAAGTGGTCGTAGAGGATCGCCATGTCCATGTCGTCGGGCCCCAGTCCCGACTGCGACCAGAGCTGACGGCCGACGAGCCCCATCTCCGGCAGACCTGCCAGCTCCTGCCGGTAATAGCTGGTCATGATGTATTGATCAGCAGCACTGCCGGCCGCGGCTGCCGCGATCACGGCGGGCTTGTGCGGCAGGTCTTTTGCGCGTTCCGGTGACATGATGACCAGTGCGACGCCACCGTCGGACTCCTGGCAGCAGTCGAGCAGGTGCAACGGCTCGGCGATGTATCGCGAGTTCTGGTGATCCTCGAGGGTGATCGGCTTGTCGTAGAAGAACGCGTCGGGGTTCACCGCCGCGTGCTTACGGTCGACGACTGCGATCCGACCGAAATCCTCGCTGGTGGCACCGAAGTCGTGCATGTACCGCTGGGCGATCATCGCGACGAACGCGGCCGGGGTGGACAACCCGTGCGGGTAGGTGAACGCGTTCTCGGTACCCGACGAGTTCTCCTGGTTCGCCACAGCCGAATTCACCTGTCCGAAGCGAAGTCCCGATCGCTCGTTGAATGCCCGGTAGGCCACCACGACATCGGCGACACCTGTGGCCACCGCCATCGCGGCCTGCTGGACCGTGGCGCACGCCGCGCCACCGCCGTAGTGAATCCGCGAGAAATATGTCAGGTCACCGATACCCACGGCTCGGGCGACGGAGATCTCACTGTTGGTGTCCATCGTGAACGTGACGAGACCGTCGACGTCGGCCGGGGTGAGGCCGGCGTCGGCGATCGCCGCCGACACCGCTTCCGCGGCGAGGCGGAGCTCGCTGCGTCCGGAATCCTTGGAGAACTCGGTGGCACCGATGCCGGCGATGACCGCCTGACCGGACAATGACCCCATCAGAGCCCCTCCCCTCGACCCGCCGAGGTCGATCCCCCAGCGGCGGGATCGGCGGCGCCGATGGTGAGCGTGACCGTCGAGATGACGTGCTTACCGAGCGAATTCGTCCCGGTCACGGCCACCGTGATCACCCCGGCGTCGTCGACCTCGGTGACCTCGCCGGTGAACGTGACGGTGTCGTAGGAGTACCAGGGGACACCGAGTTTGAGCGCGATCGAGCGGATTCTGGCGGACGGACCGGCCCAGTCGGTGACGAACCGCTCCACCAGCCCGGTGTCGGTCAGGATGTTGACGAAGATGTCCTTGGACCCCTTGGCCTGCGCGAGGTCCCGATCGTGGTGCACGTCCTGGAAATCACGCGTGGCCAGTGCGGTCGCCACCACGAACGTGGGTGTCGCCTCGATCGTCAACGGCGGCAGTGTCGTTCCGACGGCCGCGGGGTATGCGGCAACGCTCGTCATGCGGATTCCTCTTCCGTGGTCGTGACCGGTTCCCACGCGTGCAGGGTCCACGCCACGGACCCGCTCTCCTCGTCGGCCGGGAAGTCCAGATAGGTCGCGCGCACACGCATGCCGATCGACACCTCGTCCGGCTCGACACCCCGGAGTTCACCGAGCATGCGGACGCCCTCGTCGAGTTCGACGAGCGCGACCACGAACGGCAACCGGCGCCCGGGCACCTTCGGGGCGCGGTGGACGACGAAGCTGTAGACGGTGCCGGTTCCGGCCGCCACCGTGTAGTCAGTCGGGGGCACGGTGCCGTCGGCCGCACGCGGTTTCCAGGTCGCCGGCACGGGCGGATGACGCAGGACGCCGTCGCCGTCACGTTGGATTCGCAACTCGTGCGCGGCCACTCCCTCCCAGAAGAAGGCGGTGTCCCGGGAAGCGCTGGGTTTGAGCAATCGCGCCGGGTCCAGATCGTCGGGAACGTCGGCGGCCGGCACCTGCTCGGGTGCCGCGGCCCGGGCGGCGGGCCGGAATTTGAGGATGCGGAACCGCATCTCGGCGATGACCTCCGGGGTCCCGTTCTCACCCCTCACCGACCACACGTTCCGGGTGGTGAAGAACCAGCCCTCGCCGAGGGCGGTGTTCTTGGGCCCCACCACCTCCACGAGTTCGGCCGACAGCGCAACCTCTTCGCCGGGCCGGGTGTAGCGGTGGTAGACGGTGTCGCAGTTGGTCGCCACCACGGAGGTGAAGCCCGCCTCGTCGAAGAGCTCGCTCGCGCGACCCAGCGGGTCATCGGCGGTCCGCACGCCGTGGAGACCGCGCATCGTCCACACCTGTGCCATCGCGGGCGGCGCGACGATGCCGGGGTGGCCGGCGTCCCGTGCGGCGCCGGCATCGGTGTAGACGGGGTTCGCGTCGCCCATCGCCTCGACCCAGTTGTTGATCATCGGCTGGTTGATCGGGTCCCGGCCGGTCACCGGCGCACTCGGTCCGGCGTCGATGATCTCTTGCGCGGCCGCTCGGATCGCCTCGTCACCGGCGACGCCGTCGCGGGCGAGTTCGGGCGCGCTCATCGCTTGGCCCGCGGGAGCCCGAGACCGGCTGTCGCGATCATGTCGCGCATGACCTCGTTGACCCCGCCGCCGAAGGTGATGACCACATGCCGCTTCTGCTGGACGTCGAGCCAGTTCACCAGGGCCGCGGTCTCCGGATCGGTGAAATCGCCGTAGCGCCCGATGATCTCGTCGACCATCCGGCAGACGGCCTGGATGCGTTCGGTGGAGAACACCTTGGTGGCAGCCGCATCGGCCATCGAGATGGCCTCACCCGTGGCGGCGACCTGCCAGTTGAGCAACTCGTTGATACGACCGTAGGCGTCGATGGTGGCGAGTGCCCGGCGCACGTCCGGGTGCTTGGCGATGACCGTTCCGTCGGGACCGGGCCGCTGCGCCCAGGCGCGGACCCGCGCCGCGAGGCCGTCGATCCGGCCCGCGGGACCGAGCATGACGCGTTCGTGATTGAGCTGCGTGGTGATCAGTTTCCAGCCACCGCCCTCGTCGCCGACGCGCATCGACACCGGCACCCGAACATCCTGGTAGTAGGTGGCATTCACATGGTGCGCGCCATCGGCGGTGATGATCGGCGTCCAGGTGAAACCGGGATCGGACGTGTCGACGATGAGGATCGAGATGCCCTTGTGCTTCGGCGCATCCCGATCGGTGCGTACGGCGAGCCAGATGTAGTCGGCGTCGTGGCCGCCCGTGGTGAAGATCTTCTGCCCGTTGACCACATAGTGATCCCCGTCGCGGACCGCGCTGGTGGTCAGCGAGGCGAGGTCGGTGCCGGCCTCGGGCTCGGTGTAGCCGATCGCGAAGTGCACGTCGCCGGCCAGGATCGCCGGCAGGAACTTCTGCTTCTGTTCCTCGGTGCCGTGGACCTGCAGCGTCGGTCCGACGGTCTGCAGCGTGACCGAGGGCAGCGGGACATCGGCGCGCACGGCCTCGTTGGTGAAGATCTGCTGTTCGATCTCACCGAATCCCTTGCCGCCGAACTCCTTCGGCCAGCCGACTCCCAGCCAGCCGTCGTCACCCATCCGCTTGATCACCTTGCGATAGGTCGGTCCGTGGCGTTCGGTGAGCATCACCGCCGCCTCGTCGGGAGTGACCAGGTCGGCGAAGTACTCGCGCAGTTCGGCGCGCAACGCGCGCTGTTCCGGGGTGAGATCAATGAACATCGGGCACCTCTGCGATACGGGTGTCGTCGGTGGGGACGTCGGTGATGTCGGCGAGTTCGTCGAGCCGCACGTGCGCTCCGCCCACCAGGCGTGCCAAGTCCTTGGTGAGGGAGAAGTAGCGGTGGAGCGGATAGGTGATGTCGACGCCGATGCCGCCGTGCAAGTGGGTCATCGTCCGCGTGGTCGGCGGGATCTCCTCGGCGAGCCAGTAGGCGGCGATCGCGAGGTCGGTTGTGGCGTCGAGCCCTTCGGACAGTCGCCAGGCCGCCGCGGTGGTTGCCAGCTCCATCGACCGCCCGACGACGTAGATGTCGGCCAGTTGCTGACCCACTGCCTGGAACAGGGCGATCGGCTTGCCGAACTGTTCACGGGTGGAGACATGATCGGCGGTCAGTCGGGTGGCACCGGCGACCAGGCCGTCCGCGTAGGCGCACAGCGCGAGGCGATATCGATCGCGGAGGATCGCGAGATCGCGGACCACGATGTCGGCGTCGTCCACGGCTACGTCGTCGAAGGTCACCGTGTACTCGCCCCAGCCGCTCGAGGTCGGCGTGCGTGTGACCCGGACGCCATCGGCGTCGGGCGAGACGGCCACGACGCCGGCGTCGGCGGCCACGAGGAACAGCGCGGCGCCGTCGGCGTGCAACACCCCGACCTTCGTGCCGCTGAGCCGACCGTCACGGACAGACGTCCGCGGTGTGGCGGTCAGGGCGTCGCCGTGTTCGCCGATCGCAACCGACACCCAACTCCCGCCGGTGAGCGACCTCCCGAAACGCGACCACACCGACCCCTCGCCCGACTGGGCGTCGGCTCTGCCGAACACGAGCGCCGCGGTCAGCGACCCGAGCGCGGGCGTCACGGACGCGGCGCGGCCCATCCGGCGGAACAACGGGAGCAGACCCGACTCGTCGACATCGTCGCCGTCGAGCGCAGCCGGCAACGGCAACGCAAGCAGCCCGGCGTCGACGAGTGCCTGCCAGCCTTCGGCTTCGAACCCTCCGCGGGTCGCGTCCGTCCCCCCGGGATCGTGCCCACCGAACGTCGACTCCCAGTCGGGCTGTCGTCGTGCGAACACGTCCTCGGCGACGTCGCGAACCGCGATCGCAGTGCCGTCCAGGGCAAAGTCCACCCTGTGCCTCCCTCACCATGAACCCGTCAAGAACTAGAACCTGTTCTAGTTGTATCAGAATCCGTGCGCAAGGGTGTCGGAATCGGCGCCTATCTGCGGTTTCGGCATTTCGGCCGCAGTCAGGACCGGGGCAAACCGAGAATGCGTTCCGCAGCGGCCGTGCGCAGGATCTGGGTCGTGCCGCCCGCGATCGACAGGCAGCGGTTCTGCAGGACCGCGTCGGATGCCTCGGACCCCGCCAGACCGGCGACCCCCAGAAGGCGCAGCGCGAGATCGGGCACCGCCTGCCGGTGTTCGACGCCGATCAGTTTGCGCACGCTCGACAACGCGCCGGGATCGAGTCCGGCCAGCTGCCTCGTCGCCGCGCGCGCGTCGAGGACCCGGCCCACATGTGCGTCCGCGAGCTGGGTGCCGACCGCCGAGAGCTCCTCCGCGGTCAGCTCACGATCCATGGACCGCACCTGCGACAGCAGCGACTCCATCTCCTTGCCCAGACCGGTCCCGCCCATCGCCACCCGCTCGTTCGCGAGGGTGGTGCGGGCCAGCCGCCAGCCGCCGTTCACCTCACCGACCACACAGTCGTCGGGGACGACGACACCGTCGAGGAAGACCTCGTTGAAGTTGGCCCGCCCGGAGAGCTCGCGTAGCGGCCGGATGTCGATGCCGGACGAACTCATGTCGACGAGGAAGTACGTGATGCCCTTGTTCTTCGGCGCGCCGGGGTCGGTGCGCGCGAGACAGATCGCCCACTGCGCGTTGTGGGCCTGCGATGTCCAGATCTTCTGCCCGTCCAGCCGCCAGCCCCCGTCGACGCGCTCGGCCCGGGTCCGTAGCGCGGCCAGGTCAGAACCCGCCTCGGGCTCGGAGAACAGCTGGCACCACACGATGTCGCCGGCCAGGGTCGGGGCGACGAACCGTTCGCGCTGGGCGTCGGTGCCGTGCTCCAGGATCGTCGGGATCGCCCACGCGCCGATCACCAGGTCGGGCCGCTCGATGCCCGCCGAGTCGAGTTCGAGGTCGATCAGGAGCTGCAGGGCCGCGTCCGCGCCCAGGCCGTGCGGAGCCGGCCAATGCGGGGTCAGGTAGCCGGTCTCGGCGAGGAGCCGGCGGCGATCATCCGGGTCGGCGTCGGCGATCCTGGCGACGGTGGCCCGGACCTCGTCGCGTCGGTCCTCGACCTGCGAGAGGTCGAGACCGAAGCGGCGCCGCGCCCCCGCGAGTCCGAGTCCGGCGAGTGCGGCGGCGTGTTCGGAGGCGTTCGCCAGTGTCGCCGCGGCGGCGAGCGCCGCGCGGAGATAGAGGTGGGCGTCGTGCTCGAAGGTGAAGCCGATCCCGCCGAGGACCTGGACACAGTCCTTGGCGTTGGCAACCGGGTCGCGGCCCACGACGACGTCGGCGGCCAGCCTGCTGATCTCGAGTTGTTCCCGGGCGGTGGCGAGCTCGTCCGCCCCGGCCGAGAGCACGTCGTCGACCGCGCAGGCCACGTCCCAGGCGACCGCGGTGACCCGCTCGCTACGGCACAGCATCTCGGCGCAGATGTGCTTGATCGCCTGGAACGATCCGATCGGCACACCGAACTGGGTGCGGACCTTCGCGTAGTCGACGGCGGTGTCGAGGGCCCATCGTGCGACGCCGCTCTGATACGCGGCGAGCGTCGCCGACAACAGACCCGCGACGAGGGGCCCGTCCCCGAGTTCGATCAGATCCTCGACCGCGAGCTCCGACACGCGCACGCGGCTGACCGACGCGGTGCCGTCGAGCGGGGTCTGCGGCGCGACGTCGGCGACACCGGCACCCGGCGGGATGATCCACCACGACCGTTCCCGATCGGCGATTCCGAACCTGGCCAGAACGGCGCAGCCCTCGACGTAACCGCCGACGAGCCCGAGGTCGAGGCCGCCGCCGGACAGTTCGAGAACCGACCCGACGTAACTCGACGCCGGGGTCGTCACCGGCACCGAACCGACCAGCACGTCCTGGAGGAGGGCGGCTGCCCGGTCGGTGTCACCCCCACCCGCCACACCCGCGAGCGCGATCGCTGCGGTCACCGTCGGCCCGAGCGGCCCGGGAACCAGATCGACCCCACACTGCTCGAGCATGGCGGCCACATCGAGGAAGCCCGCGCCGAGGCCATCGGACGCCTCCGGAACCGCTGCGGCGAACACGCCCAGATCCGCGATCTGGGAAAGCAGCTGCGTCCACTGGTCGCGAGGCTTGTCGATGTCGGAACGGACGAGGTCGGTCACACTGGAGGAGCGTGCCCAGGACGCGATGCTGTCACGCACCGCGATCTGCTCGGAGGACGTGGCGATTGTCACTGGCAATCCCTGTATGTCGAGTTGTGACGAATAATTAGAACCTGTTCTAATATGCCATGGGTGTACTCGGATCGGGTAGCCACCCACGATCCACCCGAAGAGACGTTTGATCACGTGAGGATGTTCGAGAGCACATGGCACGTTCTGCACCCGGCAACGCCACGGTCGACGCTCCCAACGGGGCCGCGGCATCTGCCGCCTCGCCCGAAGCCGGCTCCACCGCACAGCGCGAACGCCGTCGCCGCATCCTCGACGCCACCCTCGCGCTGGCATCCAAGGGCGGATACGACGCCGTGCAGATGCGCACCGTCGCCGACAAGGCCGATGTCGCCGTCGGCACGCTGTATCGCTACTTTCCGTCGAAGGTTCACCTCCTGGTCACCGCGCTGGCCCGCGAGTTCGAGCGCGTCGAGTCGAAGGTGGACCGCTCACAGTTGCGGGGCGACACCGCGATCGACCGCCTCCGTCACGTCCTGGACATGATCACCTTCGCCATGCAGCGCGATCCGCTTCTCACCGAGGCGATGACGCGCGCGTTCATGTTCGCCGATGCGTCGGCGACCGCCGAGGTCGACCAGGTCGCCGGCATCATCGACCGACTCCTCGCGGGGGCCATCGTCGACGACGGCGAACCCACCGAAGAAGACCTCGCGATCGCCCGCGTCCTCTCCGACGTGTGGATGTCGAACCTGGTGCAGTGGCTCACCCGTCGCGCGTCGGCCACCGACGTCACCAATCGACTCGAGCTGACCGTCCGGTTGCTGCTCAAAGATCGAGTCAAGTAGCAACTCCCCACTCCCCTCGAAACTGACGTCACAACTGGGTGACGAGGACCTTCTCGGGTTGGGACCCCTCGATGTTCTCCGCTACCTTTGTTACGTCTGAGAAATTTGTTAACAGAAGGGGCTAGTGGTGCGATCCTCCTGGTTGCGACGACTGTGCGTCGGCGGATGTGCCGTGGCGGTCGCGACCGCCGGATGGGCCCCGGCCGCGCTCGCCGAGCCCACACCCGATCCCGATCGCGCCCGCATCGACACCGTGGTCCACGACTCGGCCCAGCAGTCGACCCTGATCGTCTACTCGGCCGCGATGCGCAAACTCATCCCCGTCAACGTGCTGCGTCCCAAGGACACCACGAAGTCGCGGCCCACTCTCTACCTCCTCAACGGTGCAGGCGGCGGCGAGGACTCGGCGACCTGGGCGGCCAAGACCCAGTACGCGAAGTTCTTCTCCGACAAAGAGGTCAACGTGGTCACGCCGATCGGTGGCGCGTTCTCGTACTACACCGACTGGCAGAACGACGATCCGGTGCTCGGCCGCAACAAGTGGACGACCTTCCTCACCAAAGAGCTCCCGCCCTTGGTGGACAAGGAATTCGACACCACCCGCGTCAACGCGATCGCCGGCATCTCGATGGCGGGCACGTCGGTCCTCAATCTCGCGATCGCCGCACCGAAGCTCTACCGGTCGGCCGCCGCCTACAGCGGTTGCGCCCGCACCAGTGATCCCGTGGGACAGGCCTACATCCGGATGGTCGTCGCCGACCGCGGACAGGGCAACCTGAACAACATGTGGGGGCCGGTCAATTCGGCCGGGTGGCGTGACAACGATCCGTACATCCACGCGGACAAGCTGCGCGGCACCAAGGTCTACATGACCAGCGGCACCGGCCTGCCCGGCCAGTTCGATCGACTCGAAGCCCCGCTGGTGGCAGGCGATCCGCTGACGTTGGCCAACCAGATGGTCATCGGCGGGATCATCGAGGCCGCGGTCAACGAGTGCACCAAGCAGATGGTCTCGCGCATGCGCGCCCTCAAGGTGCCGTACGAGGTCACCTTCCGGCCGGGCGGCACCCACTCGTGGGGCTACTGGGAACGCGACCTGGAGACCACCTGGCCGAAGATCGCGGCAGACCTGAGGTGAGCGACGGATCGGACCGTCTGTGGGCCGATGACCTCTCCGTGGGTCAGATCTTCGCGTTCGGTACGCATTTCGTCAGCGAGGACGAGTTGCTCGACTTCGCCCGCGCGTGGGATCCGCAGGATTTCCACGTGGACAAAGATGTTGCCGAGCGCGGCCCCTACGGCGGACTCATCGCCAGTGGGCTGCACACCATGTCGATCTACCAGCGGCTCAATGTCACCGGGGTGCTGGACAATTGGCGGGTCATCGCGGGCAAGAGGCTCGGCGACGTGGAGTTCCTCCGCCCGGTCCGCCCCGGTGACACCCTCACCGGATCGACCGTCATCGACGCGATCGAGTTCGACGACCGCGCCCGTGCATTAATCACCTCGTCGGCTGAGCTCCGCAACGCCGACGACAAACCGGTGATGCGGACCGTCGTCGAAGCGTATGTGCACGCGCGACCCGACCGGACGCACGACTGACATCTGATCCACGGCACTGCAACAGCTTTCGCAGCCCGTCGACTGTGCGTCCGTTCCCGTCGACTGTGCGTCCGTTCCCGTCGACCGTGCGTCCGGGCTCAGCCGACCCCCGGCACCGGCACCTGCGCGCCGGTGATGGCGCTCGACGCGTCGGAGACCAGGAACGCGATCGTCTCCGCGATCGACTCCGGCGACACCCAGCCGGATCGCGACGAGTCCGGCTGACTCGCCCGGTTGCCCGGGGTGTCGATCACCGACGGCAGGATCGCATTCGCGCGGATGCCGTCGGTCTTGTACTCCGCGGCGAGCGCACTGATGAACGCCCACACCGCCGCCTTCGACGTGATGTAGCCTGCCGCACCGGAAAAGGGCGCGAACGCGGCCTTCGCCGACACCCCGACGATGGACCCGCCGCCGGCCTCGACGAGCTTCGGGATCGCCGCCGCGGACAGCAGATACAGCGGCCGCAGGTTGAGCCGCAGAAGTCGCTCGAACTCGTCGACAGGCGTCGCGTCGACCCGGTCGCCCATCGCGAACCCGCCGACCAGGTTCACCACCGCGGTCACCGGCGCCGACGCGTCACCCGCGGCGATCTCCACCACCTCGGCCACCGACGCCTCGTCGAAGAGATCGGCCCGAACCCCGATCAACCGGTCCGACTCGGGGAGACGCGACAACTCTGCTTCGGCGATCCAGGGCACCACCACGCGCCGACCGTCGTCGAGCAACTTACGGGTGACCGCCGACCCGAGGCCGCCCGTTCCACCCGACACGATCACCGTCTGCGTCATCCGATCCCACCTGTCCCTCGTCACCCGAAGTACCGACACGACATCGTCGCGTGGTGTCGCCGACCCTACTGGAGGTGGTACGGATGTCCTTGTCGTTCCCACTGAGAGACCGAGGCCCGATGACCACAGCCACCGACGTCCCCCTGTGGTTCCGCGACGCCGTGGCCACCTGCCCCGATCGCAGCTCGCTCACCGTCGACGGCGCACGTGTCGCCTATCGGACCTGGGGCGATCCGGGGTCGCCCGGTCTGCTCCTCGTACACGGCGGGGCCGCGCACGCGGGCTGGTGGGATCACATCGCACCCAGGTACGCACGTGACCGCCGCGTCGTCGCGCTGGACCTGTCGGGCCACGGCGACAGTGAGTGGCGGAACACCTACAGCTTCCGGACCTGGGCAGACGAGATCGCCGCCGTCGCCCGAGCGGCCGGCGCGGAGCGGGACGCCGTCCTCGTGGGCCACAGCCTCGGCGGCCTCGCCGGCATCGAGGCGTCCCGTCGGCACCCCGATCTGGTGGGTGACCTCATGCTCATCGACTCGCGGCTCATCGACGCCGAGAACCTGGACCGCATCCGGGCCGACGCCGCCGAGAACGGCATCCCGCGCGCAAGCAGGCATTACCCGACCATCGACGCGGCGATCCAGCGATACCGGCTGGTCCCCGACCATCCGAGCCTCGACTATGTGCGAGCGCACGTCGCGCGCCAGTCGGTCGTCGAGGACGACCACGGTTGGCGCTGGAAGTTCGATCGCGGGTTCGCCGACGACCTGCTGGACCTCCCACCGATGCCGCCCTCCACCTGCCGTCTCACCGTGGTGCACGGCGAGCGCGGTGTGATGACCGCCGAGATGGCCCGCCGCGTGAGTGCCGGACTGGAGTCGCCGGCACGGATCGTCGAGCTACCGGGTGCGGGTCACCACATTCCGCTGGAGAAGCCACTGGAGTTGATGGACGTCATCGACGACGCCCTGACATACCGTCCCGGTCCCATCCGTTCCGGTCACCCCGACCCCGACCGGGACTGACCGGCCACGCGCCTACGATGGTCGTCGATGACCGACGACCGCACGAGCATGTTCGCGTCGTTGCGCATCCCCAACTATCGCCTGTTCTATTCGGGGATGGCCGTCTCGATGACGGGTTCGTGGATGCAGGCGACGGCCCAGGCGTGGCTCGTCCTGACCTTGAGCGGCTCAGCCTCGGTACTGGGACTCATCGTCGCGCTCCAGGCGCTACCCGTCCTGCTCGTCGGGCCGTACGCAGGGGTCATCGCCGACCGCGTCGATCGCCGCCGGCTGCTCATCGTGCTGCAGTCGATGATGGGGCTGCTGGCAGCCGTGCTCGCCGCCATCACGCTCACCGGCGTGGTGCAGGTCTGGCACGTGGGCGTGCTCGCGGTGATGCTCGGGCTCGGGCACGCCTTCGAACAGCCGGCACGGCAGGCGTTCATCCACCAGATCGTCGGTAAGGACCTGATCCGCAACGCGGTCACCCTGAACTCGGTCATGGTCAACGCGGCCCGAGCGGTGGGGCCTGCGGTGGCAGGCGTCGTCCTGGGACTCGTCGGTTCGGGTCTGTGCTTCGCGGTCAACGCGGTGAGCTTCATCGCCGTGGTGGCGTCGCTGCTCGCGCTCGACTCGTCGAAGATCACCGCGGAGACGCCGATCCCGCGCGCGAAAGGCCAGCTGCGCGAGGGGCTTCGATACGTACGAGGCAGCCCCTCGCTGTGGATTCCGTTGGCAACGATGGCTCTTGTCGGCACGCTGACGTACAACTTCCCCGTGACCTTGCCGGCCGTCGCGGACTTCGTGTTCGACGGCGGGCCGGAGGCTCTCGGCTTCATGACGTCGGCGATGGGAGTGGGCGCGGTGGTCGGCGGACTCGTGGTCGCGGCCCGCGGGACCACCGGGCTACGCCCACTCACCCTGGCCGCCTTCGGCTTCGGCATCGCGGTCGGGGCGACCGCCCTCGCACCCGATCTCCCGACCGCGATAGGTGCTCTCTTCCTCGTCGGCTGGCTGAGCGTCACGTTCATGTCGACCGGAAACGCCACGCTGCAACTCAACTCCGAACCGCAGATGCGCGGACGAGTGATGGCCTTGTGGTCCGTGGCGTTCATGGGTTCCACACCGATCGGGGGGCCGATCGTCGGCGCGATCATCGAGACCTTCGATGCCCGGGTCGGTCTCGCGGTCGGAGCCGTCGCGTGTCTGGTTGCCGGCACACTCGCCTTTGTCGCCGCACGCCGGAGCGGCGCCGCGCTGCCCTAGACGAGCGGCCGTCCCATCCGGACCCGAAGCCGCACATCGGCCAGCAGTAGTCGAAAGCTCAACTGCGACAACCACAGGGGCTTGCGCCGCTCCTCCTCGACGAGGCGACCGACGTAGTCGTCGAACCATTCCTGGTCCTCCTCGGACCAATCCACGCGCAGCGCGACCCGGAACGGCTCGGGCAGGTATCCGATCGTCCGACGAAGTTTGACCGGACCGTACTTCTCCTGGATCCGGTTGGGCGCGTAGCCGAAGTTGGCGATGTCGAGCAGGAAGTCACGGATCTCGTCGCTGATCTCGATGCGCGAGACCTGGTCGTCCCAGTACGTCGTGAACTCGTCACGCGTGGCGGGCCAGGCCTCCGCGGGCATCTGCAGCGTCGTCCCGCAGACCTTGCCCTGCTGATAGAACTTCTCTCGATCCTCGCCCTGCAGCCGACCGTGCACCCGTTCGTAGATGTCCTCCCAGCCGACGTAGAGGCACGCCGCGACCCAGAGCTGCAGGTCGGTGTTCATCGCGTTGTACTCCACCGGACTGTTCTCGTCCGAGCGCACCTGCGCGTGCTGCCGGTTGACGGCATGCCGATATCTGCGGCGGTCGTCGGCGTTGCCGAGCATCGCCACCGCGAGATAGGACGCGGTCGTCCGCGCGCGCTTGATCGGATGGCGGTCGAGCCGCCCGTTCTCGACCTTGCTGTGCGCGACGCCGTATCCGACCGCCGGATTGGCGAGCTGCATGATGACGTTCGTCGTGCTCATCGTCTGCCCCATCGACAGCAGCGATTGCGCGAAGAAACTGCTGTCGATGTTGTCCATCTCCACACGCGACATGCGTTGATCGCCGTACGTCATGGGCCACCCATTCTGATAACACGCGTTGTCTAATTGGTTGACAGCTTAGCGCCTGCCGGCTCGTCGGTCGACGACACCGCACGGGCGACCCGCCCCGAACGCGCCGAACCCCGGCTCACAGTGTGTGAGCCGGGGTTCGTAGTCGGTCTTCTCCCGGATCAGTAGGTGTAGAACCCTCGCCCGGTCTTCCGTCCGAGGCGGCCGGCGTCGACCATGCGACGCAGCAGCGCCGGCGGCGCGTAGTGCGGCTCAGCGAACTCCTCGTACAGCGACTCCGCGGCGGACAGGGTGACGTCGAGGCCGATGGTGTCGAGCAGCGTCAGCGGGCCCATCGGGTAGCCGCAGCCGCCCTTCATGGCGAGGTCGATGTCCTCGGCCGAGGCGTATCCCGAATCGAACATCCGGATGGCCTGGCACAGGTACGGGATGAGCAGCGCGTTGACGATGAATCCGGATCGGTCACCCGCGCGGACCGCGGTCTTGCCGAGGGTGTCCGTGACGTATGCGCTCACGGCGTCGGCCGTCTCGGGTGCGGTGGTCAGCGTGGAGATGATCTCGACGAGCGGCATCACCGGCACCGGATTGAAGAAGTGCACCCCGACGACCCGCTCAGGGGTCTTCGTCGCCGTCGCGACCTTGATGATCGGGATCGACGACGTGTTGGTGGCGAGGATGGTGTCCGCGCCGGTCGCCTCGTCGAGGTTCGCGAAGATCTCGCGCTTGAGCTCCTCGATCTCGGGAGCCGCCTCGATCACGAGTTCGCGGTCGGCGAGGTCGGCGTAGTCGGTCGTCACCCGCAGACGCGCGAGCGCGGCATCGGCGTCGTCCTGGGCCAGCTTGTTCCGGCTGACCGCCTTGGCCAGCGACTTCTCCACCCGCGCACGCGCGGCGTCGGCGAACTCCTGCTTGACCTCCACGATCACGACATCGCTGCCCGACTTGGCGCACACCTCCGCGATGCCCGCACCCATGGTGCCTCCGCCGATGACGCCGATCTGCTGCACAGTGAACCTCCGAAGTCGTTTGGTACGACAAACGGTAGTCGGTCGTCGGTACGGCACGGATCCGGTGTCCTCATCGCCAAGCGCCCCAGGGATGCGCCCTCTGTATTGCCGGCGGCGACGGTATGACGTCGCCGGCGTTGTGGCGGGTGCACCCCCGGGGCGCTTTTCGGGCCGGCCACTGCCGTGGAGATGAAATCGACGATTTCGCCGTGTCGCCCCACGTCGCCCGCTAGCGTGGCTCAGATCACGATCGGGGGATGCGATGATGCCAGTTGAGTTCGACGCGCGACGTGCGGTCCGTTCGCGAGCGCGGTGGCGCCGACGGTTCCGTCCCGTCACCTGTCTTGTCGCCGGCGCGACGCTTCTCTCCACGATGCTCGTGGCCGCACCCGCCGACGCGGCCAATCATCTCTTCCCCGACATCTCCGAGGTCTCGGTTCCCGAGGCGGACTGCGGGCCCGGCTCGCTCCCCGAACCGGGTCTGCAGGGCGACGTCAGCGCCGAAGATCGCCTGTCCGGGCGGAGCATGCGCGGCTACCGCTGCAACATCACCCGGCTCGGCGGTGTTCGCGGCGCCGGCGGCGGCATCGTGTCGGCGACCTTCGAGCACTGCAGCTACACGGGCAGCCTCTTTCCCGGGAACAACTGGGTGAACCCGCCCGGGGTTCAGGTGATCGACGCCTCGAACCCGCGCGCGCCGCGGGTGGTCGGGTCACTGACCGACCCGGCCATGCGCGGCGGCACGTGGGAGACCCTGAAGGTCAACAAGGAACGCAAGCTCCTCGCCGCCACATCGGTGCCGCTGCTGTGGGGCGGTGGATTCTTCGCCGTGTACGACATCTCCGACTGCACCCGGCCCAAACTCCTGAACAAGGGTCCAGGCACCTCGACACCCCTGCCGTTCACCTCGCATGAGGGCGGCTTCTCGCCCGACGGCCGCACCTACTGGGCGTCGGGGGTCTTCCCCGGACATCTCAGCGCCATCGACATCTCCGACCCGCGGTCGCCCCGCGTGATCTGGCAGGGGCTGCACTCGTTCCTCGGGCACGGCTTCGGGATCTCCCCGGACGGGAACCGGATGTTCCTGTCGAACATGGCGGGGGTGACCGTGCTCGACATCAGCGACGTCCAGCGGCGACGCCCACACCCGCAGGTCCCCCACATCGCCGCGTACCTGTGGCCCGATGGTCAGCTCAACCAGCACTCGATCCCCATCACCTATCGGGGCCGACCCCACATCGTCACCGCGGACGAGGGGGGCTCCGGCGGGGTCAAGATCTTCGATGTGACGAGGGTGAACAAGCCCCGGTACAGCGCACAGATCAAGCTCGAGATCAACCTTCCGGAGCACCTCGACACCAACCTACGGTCGTCGAGTGGCGGCTCGTTGTTCAGCAGCAATCCGCACTACTGCGCGGTCGACCGGCCGAACGACCCCACCGCGCTCGCCTGCGGCTGGGAGTCGTCGGGCATCCGGGTCTTCGACATCCGCGACCTCGACCGGATTCGCGAGATCGCGTACTACAACCCGCCCGCCCGCAAGGGCACCACGCTCCTGGAGACGCCCAACTCGCCGCACGTCGTCGGTTCACTGCTGGGCGTTCCTGCCGTCGAATTCCTCAGTCTCGGAATGTCCATCGCGAACGGCAAGGTGCGGCTGAACGAGATGGTCGGTCCCCGAAGCGGAATGGTCGTCGGGGGTGACATGTCGACCGACTGGTGCATGTCCCCACCCGAATTCCGGGGAAACGAGCTGCGGGTCACCTGTTCCGACGGCGGTTTTCAGGTTCTACGGCTGAGTTCCGCGGTGTACACCCCGCCGCCGGACCAGGACTCCTCGATCGGATGAGCGCACTCCGGCCCGGTTCGCCGCTGGTGCGGGCGGTGGTCCTGGCCACGGCCGCCGCGCTGCTGCTCACCATGGGCATCGTCGTCGGTGCGGTGTGGTCGGGACGCGACCAGGACGCATCATCGATGAGCCTGTCCGACATCGGTTTCGCGCAGGACATGTCGGCACACCACGACCAGGCGATCCTCATGTCGAGGACGATCAGCGCGGCACCCGGCGTCGCACCGCAGGTACGCGGTGTCGCCGACCGGATAGTGCACACACAGACCGCCGAGACCGCGACGATGCGCGGCTGGCTGCAGTGGTTCGGCCACCCGTTGACCGCAACGGAACCGATGTCCTGGATGTCCGGCGAGGACGACCAGCACGGCGCCCACCATGACGACGGGCACGACGACGCTCAACCGCCGATGCCGGGCATGGCGAGCGTCGACGAGATCGGCCGCCTGAGCCTCCAGCCACCGCAGCAGGCAGAGATCTTGTTCCTGCAGTTGATGATCCGACATCACCGCGGTGGGATGTCCATGGCCCAGGCGGCGTACAACGACGTGCGTACCACGTCTGCGACGAAGGACCTGGCGCTCATGATGATCGGCGACCAGGGCGACGAGATCGGTCAGATGACGATGCTGCTCAAAGAGCGCGGGGCCGATCCGTTGCCGACCTGACCGTCGGTCGGAACGGATCGGCGCCACGCCTCAATCGGTCTTGGGATGCAGGGTGAACATCTCCCACACCTCTTTCTGGTCCGCGGCCCACGGGTCGTAGACGAACGGCGCGTGCCGAAGACCCATCCCCGCCTTGCGAGGCGTCCGGTTGGCCTTGAATCCGTTGCACGACTTGCACGCCGCGACCTGGTTGCCGAAAGTGCTCGGGCCGCCCTGGGACACCGGGACGATGTGGTCGACGGTGTCGGCGGGACCGTCGCAGTAGGCACAGATCCATTGATCGCGCCGCAGGATGGTCGCGTTCGACGCGTAGGAGTCCATCGTCTTTCCCGCGAACGGACGATAAGCGTCCCGCCTGATCGCCACCACCTTGTGGATGGGCAAGGACAGCGTCGGGGAATGGACGACGCGAACCAACGGCGTGCCCTCGACGTTCCGCGCGACCTCGGTGGTCAACAAGACCGCGGCGCGGCGCCAGGTGACGCGCGCCAGGATCTGCAGTCCGGCATTGGTGACGAAGATGGTCATGACAGCTCCTCGATGCGTGGGCGAGTGTTGCGCCGACCACCGAGGTTCATGACCTCAGGAACTGGTGACGCGAGATGTGATCGGTCCCGGCCTACCGGCG
The DNA here is from genome assembly GCF_042743165.1 of Gordonia sp. NPDC058843. Classification (NCBI taxonomy): domain Bacteria; kingdom Bacillati; phylum Actinomycetota; class Actinomycetes; order Mycobacteriales; family Gordoniaceae; genus Gordonia; species Gordonia sp. NPDC058843. The sequence continues at coordinate 8,134 of NZ_JBHYNC010000002.1, read as the reverse complement.
GATTTCAGTCCGCACGGACGGTCGGATGGGGTCGTTCGCCACTCGCCGGCGAAAGCCTTGTCACCCATCGACATCTGCGTCACCTCCTTCGTTGGTCTGGCCTGCTCTGTCGCCACGATAACCGTGGTCGATGGGCACTGCCACCGTTTATGTCCGGCGTGTTCGGATGTTCACCCAGTTCACATGGGTTGTTTGCAGGACTTTTTCACTCCGCGCGCCGGCTCCGCGGGAGCAGCTGTCGGCGCTATCGTCGGCGGGTGCCCACCGAGGAGACACCACCCGACCGCCCCGCGGTTCGGCCACCTCTGCGGTCCGTCGATCTCTCCGTGTCGATCATGCTGTGGCTGATCCAGGCGGTCCTGGCACTGATCGCGTTCCTGACCGCGATCCTCACCGCCTTCGTCACCGATCCCTGCGGCTACCAGGCCTGCGGGAATCCCGTGTGGGTCGAGGTCGCCGTCGGCACGGCCATCGTCACAGCCGTGATTCTGCTGGTCACATCGGTGACCTTGGTCGTCCGGAAGGTCCGCCGACGGACCCCGGCCTGGCCGGCCGCGCTCTGGTGCTGCGCGATCCAGCTGATCATGATCCCGGTGGTGCTCGAGATCGGTCGTCAGGCCGGAACCCTCGGCTGAGGCGGATCAGAAGATCTCGGGCAGATCCGCCGACACCGTGTTGGGGTAGGTCGCCGGACGCTTCTCCAAGAACGACATGACGCCTTCGTAGACGTCTCCGGACTGCCCACGGTAGAAGACCGCCTTGGAATCGGCATGGTGGGCGTCGAGCGGGCTGGGCGCACCGGCCATTCGCCAGAGCAGTTGCCGGGTCAGTGCCGCCGACACGGGCGCGCTGTTCGCGGTCATCTCGCGGGCGACGGCGATCGCGGTCTCGAGAACCTGATCCTTCGGGACGACCTGCTGGATCAGCCCGCGTTCGTAGGCTTCGGCGACCGGCACCATCTTGGCGCCTACCGTCCACTGCAATGCGGTGGGCAGTCCGACGAGCCGGGGAAGGAACCAGCTCGACGCGGCCTCGGGGACCAGGCCGCGAGCCGCGAAGACGAACCCGAACTTCGCATCCTCGGAGGCGATCCGGACGTCGGCGGGCAGCGTCATGGTGACCCCGACACCCGCGGACGGACCGTTGACGGCCACCACGATCGGCTTGAGCGACGCGAACATCCGCAACGTGAGCTTGCCGCCCTCATCGGCCGGCACCTCACCGGAGGTGACTGCAGACGAGGCATCGAACGACGACCCGCCCGCCTCGAGATCAGCGCCCGCACAGAACGCGCGTCCATTGCCCGTGATCACCACGGCGCGCACGGAGTCGTCGGCGTCGGTGTCGTCGAATGCGGCCCGGAGCTCCTCCCCCATCTGCATGGTGAAGGCGTTGAGTCTGTCGGGCCGGTTGAGCCGGAAGATCGCGATCTCCCCGTCCCGCTCGACGGTGATGGTGGGCTGGTCCTGTCGGGACTTGCGCCCGACCTCTGATGTATCGCTCGTCACAGGGTCGATGCTATCCGGGGCTGGGACACTCCGCGCCGGCTGTGTCAATCCGCTGTAGGGCGAGCCCGCCTAGAACCGGCGACGCCGACGCCGATCGCACCGCCAGCAAGTGCGCTAACCGGGATCGCCAGCAAGACTGCCCAGCCGACCCGTTCGTCCCTCTTCCGGACACAGAGGTTGTCGACCGCGTCGCTCTGGTCACCGAATGCCAGGACCGCAGCGCAGTGCTGGCCCTTGTGCACCGGCTCCTCGAGCATCGGCGGGACGACCAGCAGAGCCAGCATGAGAGTCATCCCAGTAAGTGCAAGCACCACCATGAAGTAGGCCGTCATTCCCCTTGTCACGATTCTTGTGGACGCGATTTCTGTGGACATGCCCCCCCCCCCCGAGACCTGCAACAACACAACGGCGGCGCCACCCTTGTCGGGTGACGCCGCCGTCGATTGTGTCAGATCAGCTCAGACGGGCCTGGCCTCAGCTCGCGTCGGCGTCGCCGGCCTTGGTGAGCTCGACCGGTGCGTCGGGAACCATGCGCGGCTTCTCCGAGCCGGTGAAGACGAAACGGGCCTCGTCGCCCTCGCCCTCGCCGTCCCAGTTCTCCACGTCCACGAGGACGATCTGGCCGGGAGCGATGTCGCCGAAAAGGATCTTCTCGGACAGTTGGTCCTCGATCTCGCGCTGGATGGTGCGACGCAGCGGACGCGCACCCAGCACCGGGTCGAAACCGCGCTTGGCCAGCAGCGACTTCGCACGGTCGGTCACCTCGAGAGCCATGTCCTTGTTCTTCAGAGCACCTTCCACCCGGTTGAGCATGAGGTCGACCATCTGGATGATCTCTTCACGCGTGAGCTGGTGGAACACGACGATGTCGTCGATACGGTTGAGGAACTCGGGGCGGAAGTGCTTCTTGAGCTCGTCGTTGACCTTCTGCTTCATCCGGTCGTAGTTCGACTTGGTGCCGTCGCTCGACGAGAAGCCCATGCCCACGGCCTTGGAGATGTCCGACGTACCGAGGTTCGAGGTGAAGATCAGCACGGTGTTCTTGAAGTCGACCGTACGTCCCTGGCCATCGGTCAGGCGACCGTCTTCGAGGACCTGCAACAGCGTGTTGTAGATCTCCGAGTGCGCCTTCTCGATCTCGTCGAACAGCACCACCGAGAACGGCTTGCGGCGCACCTTCTCGGTGAGCTGACCGCCCTCTTCGTAGCCGACGTACCCGGGAGGGGCACCGAACAGGCGCGATGCGGTGAAGCGGTCGTGGAACTCGCCCATGTCGATCTGGATCAGGGCGTCGTCCTCGCCGAACAGGAAGTTCGCCAGCGCCTTGGAGAGCTCGGTCTTACCGACACCGGACGGGCCGGCGAAGATGAACGAGCCCGACGGACGCTTCGGATCCTTCAGGCCGGCACGCGTACGACGGATCGCCTTCGACACCGCCTTGACGGCATCCTCCTGGCCGATGATCCGCTTGTGCAGCTCGTCCTCCATGCGGAGCAGCCGGGTGGTCTCCTCCTCGGTGAGCTTGAACACCGGGATGCCGGTCCAGTTGCCCAGGACCTCGGCGATCTGCTCGTCGTCGACCTCGGCCACGACGTCCATGTCACCGCTGCGCCACTGCTTCTCACGCTCAGCGCGCTCGGCGACCAGCTGCTTCTCCTTGTCGCGGAGGCTGGCGGCCTTCTCGAAGTCCTGCGCGTCGATCGCGCTTTCCTTCTCCTTGCGCGCATCGGCGATGCGGTCGTCGAACTCGCGCAGGTCTGGCGGCGCGGTCATCCGGCGGATGCGCATGCGCGCACCGGCCTCGTCGATGAGGTCGATCGCCTTGTCCGGCAGGAACCGGTCGTTGATGTAGCGGTCGGCCAGCGTCGCGGCGGCGACCAGCGCGCCGTCGGTGATCGAGACGCGGTGGTGCGACTCGTAGCGGTCGCGCAGACCCTTGAGGATCTCGATGGTGTGTTCGACCGACGGCTCGCCGACCTGGACCGGCTGGAACCGGCGCTCGAGGGCGGCGTCCTTCTCGATGTACTTGCGGTACTCGTCGAGGGTCGTCGCACCGATGGTCTGCAGCTCGCCACGGGCCAGCTTCGGCTTGAGGATGCTGGCGGCATCGATCGCGCCCTCGGCGGCACCCGCGCCGACGAGCGTGTGCAGCTCGTCGATGAACAGGATGATGTCGCCGCGGGTGTTGATCTCCTTGAGCACCTTCTTGAGGCGTTCCTCGAAGTCACCGCGGTAGCGGCTGCCCGCGACCAGCGAACCGAGGTCGAGGGTGTAGAGCTGCTTGTCCTTGAGCGTCTCGGGGACCTTGCCGTTGACGATGGCCTGCGCGAGGCCCTCGACCACGGCGGTCTTGCCGACGCCGGGCTCGCCGATCAGCACCGGGTTGTTCTTGGTGCGGCGCGACAGCACCTGCATGACACGCTCGATTTCCTTTTCCCGGCCGATGACCGGGTCGAGCTTGCCCTCGGAGGCGGCAGCGGTCAGGTTGCGCCCGAACTGGTCGAGGACCAGCGAGGTGGACGGTGTGCCGGACTCGCTGCTGCGGCCGCCGGTACCCGCCTCCTGCGGCTCCTTGCCCTGGTATCCGCTGAGGAGCTGGATGACCTGCTGGCGGACCCGGTTGAGGTCGGCGCCGAGCTTCACCAGCACCTGCGCGGCGACGCCCTCGCCCTCGCGGATCAGGCCGAGCAGGATGTGCTCGGTACCGATGTAGTTGTGGCCGAGCTGCAGGGCCTCACGCAGGGAGAGCTCCAGCACCTTCTTGGCGCGCGGGGTGAACGGGATGTGTCCCGACGGTGCCTGCTGGCCCTGGCCGATGATCTCCTCGACCTGGCTGCGGACCCCTTCCAGGGAGATCCCGAGCGACTCGAGTGCCTTGGCGGCCACGCCCTCGCCCTCGTGGATGAGGCCGAGGAGGATGTGCTCGGTACCGATGTAGTTGTGGTTGAGCATGCGCGCTTCTTCTTGGGCCAGAACCACAACCCGACGCGCGCGGTCGGTGAACCGTTCGAACATTGTTCTCCCTCACATTGCTAGCGCCCCGGCCGCCGCGGAGACCACCTCGGAGGTCCCGGAGGACAACCGGTGCGGATAGACGACGACCAGCCTGCTTCCACTCTAGAGGTCGTCTCGGGTGCACCTGCAGTTAACGCCTGCGCAGAGTGCATCAATCCACCGCTGCGGCGGGGATGTGCACAGTACAACTGCGCTGGCCGGGGCTGTGTTCCCCCACGGCTACGCCGAGAGCGAACGTGTCGTCGCCGGACCCGATACGCCTCAGAACAACCGCGAACGACCGTCCACCGCGCTCGTCCGGAGAAACTAAACTGCGGTGCGTGCCCAGGCCAGAGTCGATCGACGTCCACGCATCCGACGGTTCGGCCCCGTCCGCCGCCGGGGTGCGGGTCCGTCGGGCGCGGGAGGCCGCGGGTGTGAGTCTGCGGTCGTTGTCCTCGTCGATCGGCGTCAGTCCCGCGACGTTGAGCCAGATCGAGAACGGGAAGACGGGCCTGCGCGTCGATCGGCTCGAGGCGATCGCAGCTGCCCTCGGGGTCGGCGTCACGGAGATCATCGAGGGGACGGTGCCACGCCGGGCGGCGGGAAAACCCCCGAACTCCGCCGCTGCGGCGCAGTCACCGAAGCGTTGGCGACACTACGGTCCGCTCGACTTCTCCCCCATCCTGCTGGCGGCCGTCGACGAGTTCCTCGCGGTCGGCTACCACGGGACGACGATGCGGCGGATCTCCACACGGTGCGGGATGTCGGTGCCGGGGATCTACAACTACTACCCGAGCAAGCAGCTCATCCTGGTCGACATCCTCGATCGCACCATGGCGGACCTGGAGTGGCGGGCCGAGGCCGCGGCGGCGAGCGAGGACGACGCCGTCGGCAAGTTCTGCGCGCTCGTCGAGAACCTCGCGCTCTACCACACCCACCGGCGCCGGCTCGGGTTCCTCGGCTCCAGCGAGGTACGAGCGCTCGAAGCGTCGAACCAGCGAGTTGTCAGCCGCCGTCGAAACCGTCAGCAGGCGCTGGTCGACGAGCAGGTCCAGGCCGCGGGCGCCCTCGGACATTTCCGTCCGCCGCATCCCGAGGACGCGGCGCGCGCCGTCGTCACGATGTGCACGGCGCTCCCCACGTGGTGGCAGCCGGACGGCCGGCTCACTCCCGAACAACTGGCGGCCGAATACGTCGACTATGCATTGGGCATCATGCGGTACCAACCGCAATCACCGTGAACAAGTCAATACTGACTTGTATATTGACAGCGTGAGTCCACCCGAGCCGCCGGCCGACCCGGCAGCACCCACCGAGGCTGCACCCACCGAGGCCGCACCCACCGAGGCCGCACCCACCGAGGCGATGCCCACCCGCCGCGAGCAGCGAACCATCACCAGTCAGCGACGCATCCTCGAGGCGGCGGTCGACTGCTTGATCGAGCACGGCTTCGCCGGGGCGACGACGTCGGCCATCCAGGCACGGGCGGGGGTCTCCCGCGGCCGGTTGCTGCACCACTTCCCTTCCCGGGAGGATCTGCTCGTGGCCGCCGCCCGGCACCTCGCCGCCGAACGAGTCGAGGCGACGACCGCGCGCGTGGTCGCCGAGGTCGACAACGGCGTGACGGGCGCCGCACGGGTCACGAATGTTGTTGAGATGATGTGGATGTCGTTTCACGAGCCACATTTCTGGGCTGCGGTCGAACTGTGGACGGCAGCACGCACCAACGAGTGGATCGCCGGCGCCCTGCTTCCGGTGGAACGACACCTCGGGGGTGTGATCCGCTCGAGTATCGACCGGATGTGGGGACCTGAGCTGGTGGGCCACCCTCGCTACGCGCAGCTGCGCGAGATCCTCTTCACGAGCATGCGGGGAGTCGCGCTGGCATACGCCTTCGATCGCCGTGATCCACGTCGCGACCCACACCTGCCCCAGTGGACGGACACCGCCCTCATCCTCCTCGAGGCCTGATCGCCTCCTCGCCGACGTAAGAGTACGGGTTGACTGTTTCGATCTGTGTTGGCTAATCTCCTGCTACCCGGAGCTAGGACGTGATCGACACTCGGCGCCGACTGTGTCCGGGGACACCCCATCCGGCCCGACGGCCGCATCTTCGACAACCGCACGGTGACCCCTGGAAGACGACCGTGGCTCGGATTCCCGTCGGCCGGACACCCCCCTTGAGCCAGGAGCATGTCCGTGCCCACAGATCACACCGGCGAACGGCCGGCCCAACGTTCGGCTCGAGCGTCGATCGCCGCCGCGATCTCGACCTCACTCGAGTGGTACGACTTCTTCATCTACTCCACCGCCGCGGCGCTGGTGTTCAACGTGACGTTCTTCGCCACCGACAGCACCGTCGTGTCCGCGCTGAACTCCTTCGCCACGGTCGCCGTCGGCTTCATCGCCCGTCCGATAGGCGGGATACTGGCCGGCCAGCTGGGTGATCGCTACGGACGCAAACCCGTTCTGGTCGGCGCCGTCTGCCTGATGGCCGTCGCCACCTTCCTGATCGGTTGCGTGCCCAACACCCAGACCGTCTGGCTCGCACCCACTCTCCTCGTGATCCTCCGCATCTGCCAGGGTCTGGCCGTCGGCGGCCAGTGGGGAGGCGCCGTGTTGATCGCCACCGAGAATGCACCGGCTCATCTCCGCGGCTTCTACGGCAGTTTCGCGCAGCTCGGTGTGCCGATCGGCCTGGTGCTGGGCAATGTGGCCTTCCTGCTCGCCACCGGCCTGTCGAGCTCGGACGCGTTCTTGTCCTGGGTCTGGCGAATCCCGTTCTGGATCAGCCTGATCATGCTCCCGGTCGCCTTCGCCATCCATCGCTTCCTGGAGGAGACACCGGAATTCAAGGCCGTGGCAGCCAAGATCGCCCAGGGGCCGGAAGTGCAACGGTCACCGATGCTCGACGTCATCCGCCGCAACCCGGGGACGATCCTGATGGCCGCCGGTGCGAACACGATCGGAATCGTCTTCTTCTACATCATGATCACCGGGTCGGTGCAGTTCGTGACGACCTATCTCGACGTCGCGAGATCCACCGTCCTCACCTGGATTCTGATCTCCTGCGTCGTGATGGTGCCGCTGGTGCCGGCCTTCGGCTGGCTGTCGGACCGCATCGGCCGGAAGCTGGTCTTCGCCATCGGCTCGGCGGCCATGATGATCTGGGCCATCCCGATGTGGCTGCTGATCGGCGCATCCTCACCGTCGTCCATCTGGCCGTTCGCGGTGGCCGTGCTCGTCGGAGTCGTGGCGATGGCTCTTCAAACCGGCACGCAGGGAACCCTTTTCGCCGAGCTGTTCCCGCCCGAGATCCGCTTCTCGGGCGCGTCCCTGGGCTATCAGATCTCGGCGATCGTCGGCGGGTTCGCACCGTTCGTGATGGTCGCGATCATCAACGGCAACCCGGACAACGCCTGGCGCGTGGGGCTCTTCCTCACCCTCCTGGCCGCCGCGTCATTGCTCTGCCTCTATGTGATCGTCAAGAAGCGGTACCACGGTGACTTCGACTCGCAGGTCTCCGACGGCGTCGTCGAACAGTCGCAACCGCAGGCGCAGGCGGTTCGCTAGTCGCAGGTTCTCCGAAGACCCCGAACAACCGGCGGCGGCGCCGGGTCATCGCTCGA